>CAWUWF010000021.1:0-20740 GCA_963925935.1 uncultured Arenicella sp.
GATTGCCCTGCTGTCTGCCATGCGTGATATCGAAGCGGGGCACTATCAATTGGCCTGTGTGCTTGGTCTTGAATATATGCGCAATGTCGATGGTAAAACCGGAGCAGAACATCTAGGTGCAGCCGCATGGATTGGCAAAGAAGCAACTGATTGCACCTTCCCATGGCCACACATGTTTGACTTGCTTATTGATGAGTATGATCACCGGCATGGAATTAATTGCGATTATTTGAAAGAAATATCTAAGATTAATTTCGGTAATGGGCGACTAAACCCTAACGCGCAAACTCGTAAATGGGATTTTAGCGCAGACCACTACACCAATAACGATGAGCTAAACCCATCAATTGAAGGTCGTATCCGGCGCATGGACTGTGGCCAGATTACCGATGGCGCTGCCTGTGTTTTTCTAGCGAGCGAAGCCGCTGCTAAGGATTACGCCAGAAAGCATAAATTAAAATTGAAAGATATTCCGCAGATTAAGGGCTGGGGTCATCGTTCTGCGGCAATGAGTTTAGAGAGTAAATTGGCCTTAAGTAAAGGCAACCCGCTAGTCTTCCCACATGTTGCGCAAATAATGCAAGACGCACTTAAGCGGTCTGGCTTTGACCATATATCTGAACTGGATGGTTTGGAGACACATGATTGTTTCACGATCACAGAATACATGGCTATCGACCACATAGGCTTAACTGCGCCTGGTGAGAGTTGGAAGGCGATTGAAGAAGGTAGAATTAGTCTGGATGGTGATTTCCCAATTAACCCAAGTGGTGGCTTGATCGGCTTAGGCCATCCAGTAGGTGCCACCGGAGTACGTATGCTACTAGATTGTTCCAAGCAGGTAAGTAATAAGGCCGGCGACGCACAAATTAGTGGTGCTAAAAATATGGCGACGTTCAACCTTGGAGGGAGCGCTACTACTTGTGTCAGTTTCGTCGTTGGTATTGATTAATGGAAGATGCATACATTTATGACGCCATACGAACCCCGCGTGGTCGTGGTAGTGCCAAAGCCGCTGGCGCATTGGCCGATTTGTCGCCGTTTGAATTGCTACAAACCTTATACGAAGCCCTTGAGCAACGTACCAAGTTAGATAAAAACATTGTTGAAGATGTGATTCTAGGCTGTGCGACTCAGGCTAAAGAGCAAGCGGGCAATATCGCGAAGGCCTCATTGATGTACTCAGCATGGCCTGAGCACATTCCAGGAATGACCGTAAACCGATATTGTTCATCGGGTTTGGATGCAGTGAATATAGCCGCCATGAAGATCAATGTGGGGCAGGCAAAATGTACCCTCGCAGGCGGTGTTGAGATGATGTCGCGGGTACCTATGATGTCTGACCAGGCGGCCATATTCCTAGATCCTGCTTTAGCCACAAAATGTCGAATGTTAATGATGGGCAGTGGCGCTGACTTGGTTGCTTCGCTGCACGATGTGAGTCGCGAGCAAGTAGATGAAGTCGCGTTTAAAAGTCATCAGCGGGCAGCCAGAGCCAGGCATGAAGGCTGGTTTAAATCGGTGATTCCGGTGTTTAACCAAACAACAGGGCAGCTGGTGCAGCACGATGAGTGCATTCGACCGCAAACTACGATGCAAAGCTTAGCTGAATTGGCGCCGAGCTTTTCAGAAATAGGCGCGGCCGGAGCGGATGCATTACAACTCGCCAGACACTCGCAGTTAACGTCTATCCGTCATATTCACACGGCAGGTAACTCCCCTGCCTTGGCCGATGCTGCCGCCCTAGTTTTGGTGGCAGATCAATCGCTATACGACGCAGGCCTTAAGCCTAGAGCTAAAATTGTCGCCACCACCACGGTCTGTGGTGATCCTTTAGAGTCTGTTTCAGGCTGTGCCAGCGTGACTAAAAAGCTCATGGCTGAGCAAGGTTTAGTGGCAGATGACGTTGACCTATTTGAGTTGCATGAAGCGTTTGCGGCCACGATTATAAAATGCCAGCAGTTGCTACAGATCGGCGACGAAAAACTCAATGTAAATGGAGGCGTTATTGCCCTAGGTCATCCGATGGGAGCGACCGGAGCGATTATGGTTGGAACTCTAATCGATGAGTTAGAGCGCCAGGGACTAAAGCGTGGGATAGTTTCCACCAGTGGTGCGGCGGGTACTGGTACAGCCATGCTTATAGAGCTAGTAGCTTAGTCTTGCACACCCATGACGCATAAGTTAGACCCCAAGCTTAACTCGGAGCTATTTGTTAGCAGCCAAGTAGCGCAAGGATTGGCCGTCATCGGTGATCGCTGGGCATTTTTGATTATTCGAGATGTCTATCTTGGAATAAGTCGGTTCAAAGGTCTCAGAGAAAGCGCGGATTGCAGTCGTGGCACGCTAACATCCCGTTTAAAGAGTTTGGTGGCGAACGAAATCCTTTATAAAAAAGCCTATCAAACTAGTCCGCCAAGATTTGAGTATTGCCTCACGGCTAAAGGACTAGACCTTTATCCTGTGGTGTTAATGATGTGGAGGTGGGAGCACAGCTGGGGAACGCACCACTACCTACCTTCCGCATTGATCCACAAATCGTGCGGTAAAAACATGGTGCCTATCTATAAATGCAAAGCGTGTGATAAGGAGCTTGATGCACACGACACTAGTTTTTCAATTCGGAAGAAATTCGATACCGTTACGCAGGTAGCAGCGAGGTCGCAACGCCGAACTAAATCAGAATCTGAAAAAAACGGCGCCATGGATAGCGAAGATATTAGTGTGCTGGACTGCGTTGGTGATCGGTGGACCTCATTAGTTCTAGCGGCAGGGTTTTTCGGTTTGCAGCGCTTTGACCAAATGGCGAGCGCAATTCGAATCGGCACCAGTGTATTGGCAGACCGCTTAAGTCTGTTAGTGCAAACTGGCATCATGAATCGTATTCCCTACCAGCAGTCGCCGCCACGTTATGAGTATCATTTGTCGAACAAAGGCAGGGATTTGTTCGGTCACACCATTGCGATTCACGAATGGACGGAACGATGGTTGATCAGAAAAGACAAAGGCCTTTTGAAACTCCGGCATTTACCATGTGACCAGCCGTTTGATGGCGAAGTGGTTTGTAGCCAATGCGATCAAGCGCTGTATCCACACGAGGTAAGTTATGCAGGCACGCACGCAGCGACCAAAGACTAAACCTCTCAGACTCTTAAAAAACCTTAGTCGATCATTTGCTTAACATCGCGGCGCTGAATCTTTCCAGTGGCGTTATAAGGCAGCGCTTCTACACATTGAAGTTTTTCGGGTAGCTTGAATACCGCCATGCCTTTTTGCTTGAGGAAGTCGGTCAAATCCTCTAACGCGACAGTTTCGCCAGGCTTGGGAACCACCGCTACCGCAATGCGCTCGCCCATAACATCGTCATCAACTCCAACCACACAAACTTCAGCAACTTTTGGGTGCGATGCCAGTTCATTGTCAATTTCAGCAGGCGAAATATTTACCCCACCGCGAACAATGATATCTTTACAACGGCCAACATATTTATAAAATTTTGGCTGCTCGCCATCGCCGGTAATTTCAAAAACATCTCCGGTTCGAAAATAGCCATCCAATGAAAAAACCTCGGCATTGGCCTCGGGGGATTTATAGTAGCCGTCGAAAACAGTTGCTCCCCAGATCTCAAGTTCGCCTTCGACGCCAGGTTCGGTAACTAGCTCGCCTGATTTGCTGTTAACTAATCGCGTTTTTAAAAAATCGCCAGCCCTATTATCCCACTTTAAACCCTTAACCCCGAAACGCGGAAAAAATTGTGCGCGTTGTGCATTGTCAGGTAAATCTGTTGGCCCCGATGTTAAACATATACCTTCGTTGGAGCCGAATATATTTAAAATTTCGATGCCGTAATCCTTGCCGAAGCCAGCGACCATATATTCAGATAAGGGCGCGCTGCCAGAGCCGATACAGCGTAGACTTTTCAAGTCAACGGAGTCCAAAATCTCGCGTTTATTCAATAGCATTGTCAGCACCGCAGGCGGCGCTATCGTGTAGGCGATTTTTTCCTCTTGAATTTGCTTGAGAAACACTTGCATATCAAAAGGGTGATGCAGAACTAGTGTGCATCCGCGCATTAACCAGCAATATAAAAACCCTCCGATGGCTGCCATATTAACCAGTGGAAACGGATTTAATATTGTCTCGTTTTCGCGCAGCTCTGCGCAATCGAGAGAGGCTATCGCGGACGCTATCCACATATTGTGACTGCGAGGAACGCCTTTAGGTTGGCCGGTGGTTCCCGAGGTCCAACAGATTGTAAAAATGTCATTTGCAGTTAATTCGAGACCCGCAAGATACGCTTGGTATTCGACATCGGTGGTCGGTTTTTTAGAATCTAACGCTAAAGAAATTGCGCCTTCAGGAGCGTCGTCTCCAAAACAAAATACGGTGCTTTTTTCTACAAACGCTGCACCATGCTCGCGTGCAAAATTCTTACCCTTAAAGTTGCTTAAAGAAATAAACGCCGCGGGTTCAACAAGCTGTATGGCTTTCTCAAGTTCGAAACGGCCATATTGTATTGGTACCGGACTTAGAATTACCCCAAGCTTTCCAAGCGCTAGATAAAGTACCGCAAGTTCGGTAATATTCGGCAGTTGAATAACCACGATATTGTCACGCCTTAAACCATGTCTATAGAAATCTGCAGCGAGATTTTCGGCTGCATTGCCAAGCTCGTCAAAGTTAAGTCGATACGCTTCCCCATCAGTAAATTCACTGCGACTAAATTGGTCCACCAAGGCTGTTTTGGGGCCATGCTTTGCCACGGTCGCCATGAATATAGAATCCAGTGTGTCAGTTCCCCACCAGCCCCGTTTGCTAAATTCATTTATCCGTTTATCAGGTGTCGTGCGCATGTTTTTAGTCTGTGTTGGTGATCAATTGAGTTTCGCTAATCGTGGGTGTATTCTTCCAGTCAATATTCAATTAAGTCTATTAGTGAGAGTTAGTTTTATCAAGCCAATAGAGTGAATATGTAAAAGTGCCTGCAAGACACCAAACGAGCACTTTTCAATTCTTAGTCAGGCCTCTTTTCAATCAGTAAATCAGAGACGAATTATAGTGATTAATAACGTAAGACAGAGACTTGAAAATCTCCGTCTACCGCTGTTTGCAGCGCCAATGTTTCTTATCTCAGGGCCAGACCTTGTGATTAATGCTTGTAAAGCTGGTGTGATCGGAGCCTTTCCCACGCCTAATTGCCGAACAACACAAGACTTAGAAAACTGGCTCGCTCAAATTGATGAGAGTCTCAATAATACCGAAGACCCCTTGGCAGCAAGCTACGCGCCCTACGCTGCAAATTTGTTTGCTCACCGTACCAACCAACGCCTAGGCGACGACTTAGACATTGTTGTCCGCTATAAGGTGCCGATTGTGATCACTGCTTTAGGCAGCCCAGCAAAAGTAATCGACGCGGTACATGCCTATGGGGGATTGGTATTTGCCGATGTCAGTAGTGTGACTTACGCAAAGAAAGCAGCAGACGCTGGGGCAGATGGTCTGGTTTTGGTTTGCTCAGGCGCCGGTGGCCATACCGGCTCACTGAATCCATTTTCATTTATCCAAGAGGTTCGTGAATTTTGGGATGGGTATATCGCCCTCGCAGGGGGTATTTCCAGCGGCACGGGTATTTTATCGGCCAAAGTTGCAGGCGCTGATTTTGCGTATATGGGCACCAGTTTTATTGCCACCGATGAAAGCCTAGCTGAGCCCGAATACAAGCAAATGGTATTAGGCTGTACTGCAGAAGACTTAGTAGTAACAAAAGCCTTCACCGGCGCAAACGCCAGCATGATGATACCCAGTATTGTAAATCAGGGTTTGGATCCAAAGGAAGTGGTCAAACAAGAGGCGAAAATGAATTTTAATGGCCAGGACGGGTCCGAGGTTAAACCTTGGAAGGGGATTTGGGCTGCTGGGCAGGGCGTGGGTTGTATTGATGAAGTGTTGAGTGCTGCCAACTTGGTTGATCGGCTGGAGTCAGAATATCTGCAGGTAAAACAGAACACAAGAATATGAACAATTCTGGTTAAGTAACGATATGCATCGCTTAGCAGAGGCAATGTGCTTGCTGTTTTTGTTAGGCGTGACTACTCACTCTATCAAGTCGATGACTAACATGAGAGAAATAATTGAAGCGGGTGGTTATGCTCATGTACAGGTATCGTTTTTACTAAATTTTTGATCAGTTTTTCGACCAAATGACTCCAGCTGAGTGGTTTCACTACTAATAACTATTACTGCATTAAATATCGTTTAGTTGCAGCAACCTGTATTAAGAGCGGGTTTATCTGATAATTGCAGAATAATCTGTGGTTATTCTCGGTATATATTAGCCGTTTTCTTATGCATCAAGGCATTAGAAATTGGTTTTAATCATGATTTTCAGTTAGAATACATCTCCAAATTAGGCGGCAGCCTTTAAGTGTTAACAGCAGAAATTGCACAATGGCAATCTGCTAAAAGTATCTCCCCGCGCAGTAATAATTCTTCTCGTTTGTATGGTTTCTTCTATGAACCTGCTGCCTGAGTATTTGTGACAGCGCATGAAAAACAAAGATGTCATGTGATTGGCATTGTGAGCTACCGATTTAATTTGACTAGGTTTGACTCGTGCCGACGATTTGCAACAGCGTCTCAGACGATCTGCAACTGGGTCTCGGACGATATGAATTAGCGGCTCAGCCGATCGCGTGTAGCAACAACTTATATTAGGAATTTTGTTATGACTTACAGCAATAATAAGTCTCGTGGTTTGTATCGTGCTGAATTCGAGCATGATAGTTGTGGTATTGGCTTTGTTACCAATTTAAAGGGTAAAAAGTCACACGAAATTATTCAAAATGCATTAACCATGTTGAGCTGCATGGAACACCGCGGTGGAACCGGCTTTGATGTCGATAGCGGTGATGGTGCTGGCATTCTAATTCAAATACCACATCAGTTCTTTGTAGAAGAAACCGCCGATCTCGGTGTCAGTTTGCCCGACGTTGGGGATTACGGAGTGGCGATGATTTTCTTCCCGGGTGACCCCGGTCAAGCTGTAAAGTGCCGTGAGGTTTTACATGCTTCTATGCAAAAGCTGGGGCTTAGCCGATTAACTTATAGAACAGTTCCTACCGACAATTCGATGTTGGGAGCCGCTGCGGTCGAAGTTGAACCTAGTATTGAGCAGCTTTTTATCGCAAAGCCAGAGGGCTTAACTCGGGTGGAATTTGAGCGTAAGTTGTTTATTTTGCGTAAGTACACAGTACACACCATTAACAACACAATCGCCAAGACGACCGATGAATTTTATGTGGCTTCCATTTCTACCAGTACTATCGTCTATAAAGGTCAGTTTACGACGGTTCAAGTCAGGCAATACTACCTTGATCTTCAGGACCCGAGGTTAAAGTCTGGCTTAGCAATGTTTCACTCGCGTTTTTCAACCAATACCACTCCTGCTTGGCATCGTGCACAGCCGTTTCGCTATTTATCACATAATGGTGAAATTAATACTGTACAGGGCAATATCAATTGGATGAACGCTCGTGAATCGGTGTTTAAGTCGATCAACTTCAGCGATGCCGAGTTGAAAATGCTGAAGCCGGTATGCAATCGAGACAACTCCGATTCGGCGAATCTTGATATGGCGATTGAGCTGTTGGTATTGAGTGGTCGACCGTTGGCGCAAGTGATGATGATGGTAGTGCCAGAAGCTTGGCAGACCCAGGAGGATATGGATCCTATCAAGCGTTCTTTCTACGAATACTATGCCTGTGTTATGGAACCCTGGGACGGTCCAGCATCAATTTCGTTCACAGATGGAAAAATCATCGGTGCCACATTAGACCGCAATGGTTTGCGTCCATCGCGTTACTTACTGACCGACGATGGCACATTAATCATGGGTTCAGAAACTGGTGCGTTATGTGTCGATCAATCCACGGTGGTCGAAAAAGGTCGCTTGCAACCGGGCAAGATATTTATTGCTGACTTAGAGAAAGGCCGTATTGTCAGCGATGAAGAGGTTAAGCGCGAAATTTGCTCTTCGCAGCCGTATGGCCAATGGCTTAGTGAAAATAAGATTCTATTGAGTGAATTGGAGGCTCCTGCGGCGTCTAATGCTCAACCGCCTGTCCCTAATTTGAGGAAAATGCAAAAAGCATTTGGCTATAGCAATGAAGACCTGAATATCATTTTGAAACAAATGATAGACACTAGCAAAGAACCTCTGGGTTCGATGGGCACTGATACGCCTTTGGCTATTTTGTCGGATCGCCCGCAGCAGCTGTCGAACTATTTTAAGCAGCTGTTTGCGCAAGTGACCAACCCGCCTATTGACCCTATTCGAGAGGAGCTAGTCATGTCTTTGCGTGGTTATATTGGTGACTCGCACAATCTATTGGAAGAGACCGCTAAACACTGCCACAAACTCGAAATTGAGCAACCAGTATTGACCAATGAAGAACTGGTAAAAATTCAGTACATTGATCACGATCACCTGCAAGCCAAAACCATAGACCTTAACTTTAGAGCGACCGGTGAAGAGGGTGAGCTTAAAAGAGGATTAGATCGTGTCTGCCGCTATGCTAAAGATGCGGTGATCGATGGTTACCAGTTATTGGTGTTGAGCCATCGTGGTATCGATTCGGATCATGCTGGAATTCCTTCTCTTTTGGCAACTGCCGCGGTGCATCACTATTTGATTCGTGAAGGCCTAAGAGCCAAAGCCGATATTATTTTGGAAGCGGCTGATATTCGAGAAACTCACCATTTCGCTACCGTGCTGGGCTATGGTGCTGCGGCGATAAACCCTTACTTGGCGTTGGAAACCTTATATGAGCTGCGTGATGCGGCTGTGGTCGATGCTAATTTGAGCAATGAACAAATCGTTGCTAAGTATATTAAGGCGGTGAGTAGTGGCTTGTTGAAGATATTCTCTAAAATGGGCGTTTCTACTCTTCAGTCATATCAAGGTGCACAAATATTTGAAGCCTTGGGCATTAATAGCGAGGTTATCGACACTTACTTTACTGGCACCATAAGCCGTATCGAAGGGCTCAGCCTTGATCAAATTGCAGAAGAGACTCTTTTGCGTCATCGGCAAGGGTTTCCTACCCAAGACCGTATCACGGTTGAAGATTTGTTACAGACCGGCGGTGAATACGCATGGCGCAACGATGGTGAGCGTCACCTCTTTAGCCCAACGACTATTCGGCTATTGCAGCATTCTACCGCTAGTAACAATACCGAGCAGTTTAAGCAATACGCAAAAGTGGTCGACACGCAAAGTAAGGAAGCCTTCACCTTGCGCGGTCTGCTTGAATTTACGCCTGGGCATAAATCTATCCCGCTAGAAGAAGTAGAACCGATTGAAAATATTTTTAAACGCTTTGCGTCAGGTGCAATGTCGTTCGGATCTATTTCATGGGAGGCGCACACAACCTTAGCCATTGCAATGAACCGCATTGGCGCAAAGAGCAATAGTGGGGAGGGCGGTGAAGACCCAGTTCGGTACACGCCTTTAGAAAATGGCGACTCAATGAAATCAGCCATCAAGCAAGTAGCATCAGGTCGCTTTGGCGTAAACAGTTACTATTTATCCAACGCCGATGAGTTACAAATTAAAATGGCTCAGGGCGCTAAGCCAGGTGAAGGTGGTCAGTTGCCTGGGCATAAAGTCGATGCTTGGATTGGTAAGGTGCGTGGATCAACGCCTGGAGTGGGATTGATTTCGCCTCCACCACATCACGATATCTATTCAATCGAAGATTTGTCGCAGTTGATTTTCGACCTTAAAAACGCCAATCGAGAAGCGCGAGTAAATGTGAAGTTGGTTTCCGAGGCCGGAGTCGGCACGGTTGCTTCTGGGGTTTGTAAAGCCTATGCCGATGTAGTGCTCATTGCTGGGCATGATGGCGGTACTGGCGCGTCGCCGATCAGTTCTATCAAGCATGCAGGCTTGCCATGGGAGTTGGGCCTGGCTGAAACGCATCAAACACTAGTACGCAATAAATTGCGTAGTCGTATTACGGTACAGACTGACGGCCAATTGAAAACACCTCGTGATCTGGCTATCGCCACGTTGTTGGGTGCAGAAGAGTGGGGAGTCGCCACCGCAGCTTTGGTGGTGCAGGGTTGTATCATGATGCGCAAGTGTCATCTTAATACCTGCCCAGTCGGCATTGCTACTCAAGACAAAGAACTACGCGGTCGCTTCGCTGGTGAAGCTGATATTGTGGTTAATTTCTTTACCATGATGGCAGAAGGTCTGCGTGAAATAATGGCTGAACTCGGGTACCGAACGGTTAACGAAATGGTTGGCCAAACTCAGAGCTTAAAAGTGTTGGATGATATTGATCACTGGAAATATAAAGGTGTGGATCTAAGACCTCTGTTATTTCAGGAAAAAAATGCCAAAGGTGAAACCTTGTACTGCTCAGCCCCGCAAAAGCATCTGATCGATGACATCTTAGATAGAAAAATGATTATTGCGGCTAAAGATGCTCTGGAAAATCAAACACCCGTAAATCTCGAGTATCCGGTAATCAATACCGACCGTACCGTGGGTGCAATGATCTCCAATGAGATCTCTAAAAAGTATAAGGCGCAGGGGCTGCCTGAAAATACTATAAAGGTTAAATTCAACGGGTCGGCTGGTCAGAGTTTTGGCTGTTTCTCAGCTAACGGACTTCGCTTCGAACTGGAGGGCGATGCCAATGATTATTTTGGTAAAGGACTATCTGGCGCTAACCTTATTGTTTACCCTGCTAAAGAAGCCACCTTTGAGCCAAGCAAAAACATTGTAATTGGTAACGTTGCATTGTTCGGCGCAACTGCCGGCAAAGCATTTATCCGCGGCGTCGCGGGCGAGCGTTTCTGTGTTCGTAATTCTGGCGCCACTGCCGTTGTCGAAGGTGTTGGTGACCATGGTTGTGAATATATGACCGGCGGCACAGTTGTCATTCTTGGTCAAACAGGGCGTAATTTTGCAGCGGGAATGTCAGGCGGTGTCGCTTATGTTCTCGATCAAGATAAAGACTTTGCCAGCAAATGCAATATGGAAATGGTCGAGCTTGAGGAAGTGCAAAGTGCTGATGATATAGCGCAATTGAAGGCGTTGATTGGTGAACACCAAGAGCATACCCAGTCGGATGTTGCTCAGGCCCTACTTGCTGATTGGAACAATGCGCTGACCCGTTTCGTGAAAGTAATGCCAGTAGATTATAAGCGCATGCAAGCTTATATGCAGCAAGCGCGCAGCACCGGTAAGTTTGCAACTGAATACGAAGTAGCGGTTGAGGCTTTCGACATGCATCTTAAAAACCTGGCCTCTGGCCAAGCGGCTAGTAAAGCGGTCCCGAACGTTGACGTTAAACTAGTCTTGGCTCAATAGGAGATAGTATTATGGGAAATCCAAGTGGATTTATGAAAGTTGAACGAGCCTTGCCACACGATCGCGATGCTAGTTCACGTTTAAGCGATTGGCAGGAAGTTCATGAACACATGGAAACTGCTGAAATCGAGGAACAAGCGTCTCGTTGCATGGACTGCGGTGTGCCTTTTTGTCTATCAGCTAAGTCTGAGTATGCGCCAGTTGTGGCTGGCTGCCCGGTAAACAATCTTATTCCTGAGTGGAACGACCTAATTTATCGAGGTCGTTGGAAGGATGCTTTGGAGTCTTTGCACAAGACTAATAATTTCCCTGAGTTTACTGGTCGTGTTTGCCCTGCACCTTGTGAAGGTGCTTGTGTGTTGGGGATTAACGCTGATCCGGTGACTATTAAACTGCATGAAGTGTCGATTATTGATCGGGGTTTCGAAGAAGGTTGGGTGGTTGCTCAGCCGCCTAAGTCTCGCAGTGGTAAAACGGTTGCGGTAATTGGTTCTGGGCCGGCTGGCTTGGCCGCTGCTGCACAGCTGAATAAGGCCGGGCATCTGGTGACGGTGTATGAGCGTGCTGATCGTATTGGTGGCTTGCTGATGTACGGCATCCCTAATATGAAATTAGAAAAACAATTGGTTCAACGACGCGTTGATTTACTCGCCGAAGAAGGTATTGTTTTTGTCACTGATACTGAGATTGGCAAAGACATTTCTACTCAGCAATTAGAGCAAGATTTCGATGCAGTAGTGCTGTGCGTCGGCGCTACTGTCGCGCGTGATCTGCAAGCACCTGGTCGCGAGTTAGCGGGTATTCATTTTGCGATGGATTTCCTTCGAAAAAACACCAAAAGTTTGTTAGATAGCCAGCATAAAGACGGCAATTACATCAACGCCGAAGGTAAAAACGTTGTCGTGATTGGCGGCGGTGACACCGGTACTGATTGTGTTGGGACGTCGTTACGGCACAAATGTAAAAGCGTAATTCAACTTGAAATTATGCCGCAACCGCCTGCATCAAGACTGCCAAATAATCCATGGCCGCAGTGGCCCAAGCAATTGCTAGTTGATTACGGTCAGGAAGAATCAATAGCCGTACAAGGCCAGGACCCGCGTGATTACTTAGTGCAGACCACAAAAATCGAGGGTGATGAAAATGGCAATGTAAAGGCCGTTCATACTGTTGCGATTGAGTGGGAGCGTACGCCGCAAGGGCAGATGATTCCTAAAGAGGTCGCCGGTAGCGAAAAAGTACACGCCGCAGATATTGTATTGTTGGCCATGGGTTTCATGGGCCCGGAATCGCCTTTAGTCGATCAATTTGGCTTAGATAAAGACCCTCGGTCTAATATCGACGCAGAGTACGACAAGTTTGCCACTAGTAAGCCCGGCGTGTTTGCTGCAGGCGATGGTCGTCGCGGGCAGAGTTTGATTGTGTGGGCAATCGACGAAGGCCGCCGAGCTGCGCGTGAAGTAGATCATTATTTGATGGGTAAGAGTTATCTGCCTTAAGCCAATATCTATTTAATTATTATAGATATTGAGATGACATTAAAACTAAAAAGGGAACGTGAAGTTCCCTTTTTAGTTTTATCTACTTGAGTATCTATTAGACCAAGTCTGAATTTTAGCCTAACGAGGTTGCATTCTAACTGCGCCGTCCATTCTTACCGTTTCACCATTCATATACTCATTTTCTACCAAGTATTGTGCAAGATGCGCTATCTCATCGGGCTTTCCGAGTCTCGGTGGATTTGGCACGCTAGCCTCGAGTGATTGGTAAATATTCTCGGGTATTGTGTCGAACATAGGCGTATGGATAAGCCCAGGTGCGATGGTGTTAACGCGTATTCCAGATTGGGCTAAATCCCTTGCCAAGCAAATAGTGCTGCCAATGATAGCCCCCTTGGTAGCGGCATAGGCGGCTTGGCCAATCTGACCTTCGTAGCCAGCCACCGAAGCGGTATTTATTATCACTCCACGGCTATTGTCTTCAGTCACCGGATCTTGCTTAGCCATTTGCGCTGCACATAATCTAAGCACATTAAACGTCCCGATCAGATTAATATCAACAACGCGTTTATAGGCGCTCAAATCATGCGGCTTGAGGTCTCTATCGACTACTTTCTCGCCATGACCAATGCCAGCATAATTGCAGTTGATATGGATGCCGCCGAATTTTTCGACAGTCGCTTTGATGGCTGCCTCAACGCTCTGCTCTTCCACTACATTGACATTAAAATAAGCGACGTTTTTGCCAAGTTCTGCCGCAAGTGCATTGCCTCGTTCGTCGTTCAAATCAAAAATGGCAACCTTTGTGCCATTGCTCACAAATCGTCTTACCGTAGCTTCGCCCAGTCCGGAGGCGCCACCGGTTATCACTGCGACTTTGTCTTTTAATTGCATGTTGTTCTCGTTTTAGTACAGGGAGTCCTGCGTGTTAAAAGTTTCTCGTTCTAGAAAAAATGAATTGTTGGCTATATTGTATGCCATAAATAAACTGCGGGCCTACAAACATCAGTCCCTGCGTTTTGCAGCGAATCAGGTGCTTCCTAGCAGTCCGTTAAAATATAAGTGAGAGGTGTTAGTTTGACGGCTGATCATGCGCCTTAATCAGCGAGGGTACTAAAAAGTTCCGTAGCATTTCTCGTGAGTGCAGTCGATTTTTTGAAGAGGGTAATTTAACCACTTGAATAGAGACCACAACAAACGACGCCCAATCAATATATTGTTCTAGGGTGATTCCATCACGTAAACGACCGTCTTTCTCTGCTCGCTGATAGGTGGGTGTAGCGCAAGCGATCCCAGCGCGTCGAAAATACATAAGAGACTGAGCTGATTGCTGGTAACGCTGCCATTCAATGTTAGAAAATATTATAGATAAAGCGGGTCTGTGAGCAAACTGGTCAAGAAACCAAATCATATCTTCTTCAATTTGAACTTCAAGTTCGTCGTAATGCCGTGACACGCCCTGGAAATCACGCATTAACTCTTCAAAGTCGCGCATCAAGGCATGATTAAGTACATCATCTCTATCCTTAAAGTGGCGGTAAAAAGTAGTGCGGCCGACAGCTGACTTTTCAATAACGGCACTAATTGATGTTTTATCAATTCCTTGTGTTTGATAGAGGCTTACGGCTGCGTCCAAGATTGTATTACGAGTGTTCTCAACGCGGCGATTTAGTCGCGCTATTGGTTTGGCGGACTCGGGGGTTTGTTGGGGTTCTTCAGTTTTTATACTCATAATAGGAATAGATTATCATAAAGTGTTCTATTTTAATAGACAAAGGGAACAAATTGGAATAATGTATCCCGCTAAATGAATGTAAAGGTTTATAAATTTAGGTTCGAAAGAATCGATATAGACTCAATAGCGAATAAACACCAAATAGGGGTAAGCAAGTGACGATACATAAAGCACCACAAGGTAATCCTGGCGATATTATGAATTGGCCGATGATCAAAATCGAGTATCGAACTGATGCTGATGCCATTGCTCGTCAGCTGCCGCCAGGCTTTACAGTAGGTAAGGATCCAAAGGTTTACCTAACAATTTATAACTACCCTGTTAGTGATCGGCCGGAGCTTGGATGCACCATGATGGTTGCAGCTGACTATAACGGCATGGAAGGGCAATATGCATTGGGCTATGCGATTGACCAAGAGGACGAAATATATGTGAGCCGAGAGCATTGGGGTCAACCAAAGTTTGAAGCGAAGATTGTGTATCACCGGTTGATGGCTGATGTCACTGCCAAGGTTATTCATCGTGGCCATACCTTCATAGAGTTCAATGGTTCAGTTGCTAAAACAGATGGTCCGGGTGAAGAATTTGAAATTAATGAGTGGTGGGTTAAGGCCTCCCGCGCCACAACGATGGAACCTGGCAAATTTGACATGGATCCGCATGTTGTGCGTGTTTATCAAAAATACTCAACGAATTTTCGTCAGACGCTAAAGGGCGATTTGATTTTACGCGAGAGTCCTCACGACCCCATAGCACAGCGATTGCCGATTCGAGAGGTTGTTGATATGTATCTGTGGACGCCAAACTTTCTTGAAAGAAGCATCACTAAAGAAGGCCCATTAGACCCAGAAGGTTATTGGCCGCACGCTGAAACCCTTCACGGATCTCGCTTTCCAACAGTCGAAGGTAAAATTTAGGCGGTGCAGGACTTTAGCGGAAAATTGGCGGTCATTACTGGTGGTGCTAGTGGCGTTGGCCGGTCTTTGGCTTTTGCCTTAGGAGCACAAGGTGCTCGAGTACTAATCGCTGATGTTGACGATGCAGCGCTTGCGACTACCCTTGCTGATTTGCAAGAAGCCGAGGTAGATGCGAGCAGTCAGATATGCGATGTGACTAAGGCTGACAATCTTAACAATTTAGCCAGTCATGCATTTAATGAACTCGGCGGTGCGCACTTGATCTTTGCTAACGCTGGAGTTGCAGCCGGAGAAGCCGGTCCAATTTGGACTTACGCTGATAATGATTGGAAGTGGTGCTTTGATGTTAATTTTTGGGGCGTGGTCAATACCATCAATGCGTTTATGCCACGCCTGATAAAACAAGACCAAGAAGCTCATATGATGATTACTGGGTCAGGCAATGGCGCATTTTTAGTCTATCCTGATCAGCCGGTTTATTCTGCTACTAAGGCTGCGGTACAAGCGGTAACGGAGGCGCTATATCAGCAATCATTAGCGAGTGAGAGCAAGGTTAAGATACATGCTTTATTCCCGGGTCCGAATATCGTTGACACCGGAATTTTTGATTCAGACAGGGTTCGACCAGAGCAGTTTGCCAAAGCCGAGGGTGCTCCTGACAGCGGTATTCGTACGACTGAAGACCTACGCGTGCTGATGGAAAGTTATGGTGCCGAATTAGTTACAACACACCCTGATGAAGTTGCTGAAACCGCTTTAGACGGCATCCGCGAAGATCGTTTTTGGGTGATGGAGTGGAATCAACAGACGCGTGACAAAGTAGAAAAACGTATGCAATCAATTTTAAACAAAACAAACCCAGTTCCAGCCGCACTAGGCTGAGGAGAATTATTATGGGACAGCAAAATGACATTTCCTCAGGCTTGCCAATTCCTTTTGGTTGGTATGCCGTGGCATATAGTAAAGACTTACTGGTAAAAGACGTTCAGCCAGTGAGTATTTTTGGACAAGAACTGGTTTTGTTTCGAACCGAGAGCGGTGAAGCGCAGCTGATGGAACCCTATTGCCCGCACTTAGGCGCACATCTTGGACATGGCGGTAAAGTGGTCGGTGAGCACATTGCGTGTCCGTTTCATGCTTGGGAGATGGATACCTCTGGTTCGGTAAAAAACATTCCTTATGCTAAAAACATGCCCAAGCGGGCCACCGAAGGACCGTGCCTGCATAGCTTTCCAATGCAGGAGCGCAATCAAATGGTCTGGGCTTGGTATCACCCGAATAAAGCTGAGCCTTCGTTCGATATCAAAGATGTACCACAGCTTTCTGATCCGAACTGGACTGACATTGAAACTTATGAGTGGGAAATCAATATTTGTTTGCAAGAGTCAGGTGAGAATGCGGTAGACATCGCACATTTCATTTATGTGCACCAAGCGGGTGAAATGCCCACAGCAAATATTAGTTTGGATGGTGCACATAGATCAACCGATATGATGACGCGCTCGCCTAAGATTGATGATGATGGCAATATCGATATGACTCAAATGGAAGACATACATTTAGTCACTCAAAATTTCGGTCCAGGTATGGCGGCGCAAGAATTTTCCAAAGCGTTTAAAACTGTCATGATGGCGAGCATGCTGCCACTGACTGCTGACCGCATGAAGTTGCGTTTTGCATTTACTAAACCGAAAGATATTTCTGACCAGTTCAGCATGTTTACTGATGTTTTGGTTGAAGAAATTGTGCGCCAGGTAGGTCATGATATTCCAATTTGGGAAAACAAAATTTATCGTGACGACCCCATTCTTTGCGACGGTGATGGTCCGATTGCTAAGTATCGTAAATGGTTCAAGCAGTTTTACGTAGAAGACTGAGAAGCCGTCACAGCCACCACACGGATCAGTTAATAAAAGTTTATTCAGGTATACAGAATTATGGGACACGAAACACAAGTACAAGAGCGCCACACTATTATTTCATCAGATTGTCACGCAGGCCTTCCAGCCGGGAAATACCGTGATTATGTTGATCCAAAATTTCGCGATATGTTTGATATGGCCTTGCCGATTCAGACTGAAATGACGGATATGGCAGAACGTGTTTTTCTACTAAAAGAAATTAATGACGAATGGCGTGCGCCGATTCAAGATCAATTGACTGGAGCATATGACTATGAGCAGCGCCTCAAAGTATTAGACGGAGACGGCATTGCCGCGGAAGTCATATTTCCAGATGGCATTACCGAGCAAAATGCGCCGCCATTTGGCGCCGGTCTGACAATGCCAACCAAAGATATTATGCCTGAGGCCCAATGGGCTGGGGCTCGAGCGCATAACCGCTGGTTGGCAGAGTTGGTGGCGAACAACCCGTTACGTCATTTTGGTGTTGGTTTAGTGCCAGTGCTTTGGGACATAGATGAAGCCGTTAAAGAGGTTCGCTGGTGCTCTGAAAATGGTTTGAACGGTGTATTGTTGCCATTATTAACAGGCGATAAGGAATCTTACCACCATCCTAAATACGATCCTTTCTGGCAGATTTGCGAAGATTTAGGCGTGGTAGTTTGCTTTCACTCTGGCCCCGCGCCAATGGAAGACTATTATGGTCAGATGTTTCCAATGGGCAACATAGACAACTACCCAGGTGCAGTTGGGATTTTCATATCCGAAGTGTTTTTTTGGACCTATAGACCGTTGGTTTTTATGGCCTGGGGTGGCGTGTTTGAACGCTTCCCAAAATTGAAAGCGAGTGTCACTGAAACCGGGCAGGGCTTTCTATTGCCACCGTTGTTAAAGATGTTAGATCATCATTACCACGATACGCACTTTTCCGCGAAGTTAGGCGACTATCGAACACATTTATCAATGTCACCAACAGATTATTTCAAGCGTAACTGCGCAATTGGTGCTTCATGTATGCCTCGTGCAGACGTTGAAATGCGTCATCAAATGGGCTTAGATCAATTGATGTGGGGCAGTGATTACCCTCATCCTGAAGGTACTTGGCCGCATACCGCAAAAGAGTTGAAAGATGCTTTTACTGGTTTTCCAGTAGATGAAGTGGCGGCAATTCTTGGCGGTAACGCTGGGCGCTTTTATAACTTCGACATGGATGGATTGAAGGATGTTGCAGAAAAAGTTGGCCCATTGAAATCTGACTTCGAGTGACCAATAGGCCGCACTATCCAGACGGCGTTACCCTCGTTCTCGGTGGTAGTGGTGGATTAGGTGGCGCTTGTGCCCGTCGCATCGCCAGCGATGGCAATGCTGTTGCGTTGAGCTTTCTTAATAATAAGGCTGCCGCCGATAATGTGATTGCGTCCATTGGTGATGGCATCAGTAGTGCGCACCCATTAGATGTTTCAAACGCTGCGCAATGTAAGCAGATGATTGCTGATGTGGTGTCAATGCATGGGCGTATTAATTCTTTGGTTTATGCTGTTGGATCCAATATTGGTCAGCCTTTGGTGAGCGAAATAAGCGATCAACAATGGGCTGAGGTAATGAGTAATGATCTCAGTGGTTTTATCAATGTGATACGGCCAGCAATTAAGCACATGCGGGATAAAAACGGTGGGTCTCTGGTGCATTTATCATCTGCAGGGCTGGGTAGGACACCACCGCGAGATGCTTTATCGATTGCGCCAAAAGCGGCAATAGACGCACTCATGTCTACCATCGCCGCCGAAGAGGGCGGGTACGGAATTCGCGCTAATAGTGTTGGTGTTGGTGTGATCGAGGCTGGAATATTTAAACGTTTGGAGGCACAAGGCGTATTTGATGACGAATGGAAAGCGGCAGTTAAAGCATCCTTGCCTTTGGCTAGTTTTGGACAGGCTGAGGACATAGCCGAGGCAGTCGCATTCTTTGCATCTAATCGATCGAAATATATAACAGGTCAGCGATTATATGTAGACGGCGGTTATAACGTCTAATACATGCCAAGTTTAGATATGAATTGTGAACGCTGATTTAAAACGGGTTTTTTCACCAGCAAAATTAGCTGGTTTGACGCTACCTAATCGTATTATCAAGGCGGCAACCTTTGAAGGTATGTCTCCCAAGGGAATGCCGAGTCAATCATTGATCGATTTTCATAAGAAAATTTGCCAAGGCGGTGTAGCGATGACCACCATAGCCTATTGCGCAACTGAACCTGATGGGCGCTTACATGAAGACATGATCTTAATGAATGCGTCAGTGGAAACTGAGCTTCGTGGCATGTTAGCTGAATTACATAAAACTGATGCTAAGGTATCAGGGCAAATGGCACACTGTGGTCATTTTTCAAAAAATAGAAAATTACAGCGCCTAAAGCGACCCTTGGGGCCCAGTAAACATTTCAATAGCTTGGGTGCGACAGTCGGCCGACCGTTTGCTGGCGCGATGAGCGAAGCGGATATCAAATATTTTATTGATAGTTACCATAACGCAGCACTGTTTATGAAAGATATCGGCTTTGACGCCGTAGAAATTCATTTTGGACATGGCTATGGCTTGAGTCAATTTATTAGCCCTTTAACTAATCGCCGAACTGATCAGTACGGCGGCTGCATCGGGAATCGTATGCGGGTTCCCTTGATGGCCCTCGAAGCGGTGCGTAAAGCGGTAGGTGACGACTTCCCAATACTGGGCAAGCTGAGCATGTTTGATGCCGTTCGTGGTGGCGTGCAAGAAGCCGATTCCTTGCTGGTAGCAGAGATGCTGGACCGAACAGGTATCGATGCCATTATCACCAGTGCTGGTACCAGCAGCTATAACCCGATGCCCATGTTTAGAGGTAAGTCAATTGCGCCGGGGATTATTGATACCGCACCGAATCTGTTCTCTAAGCTGCTTTTCAAAATGGTAGCACCTAGAATGTTTCAAGATATGCCGTATCGCGAATTGTATTTATTGGATGGACACAAACGAATTCGTGAACGAGTCAAAAATGCAAAAATGGTGTACATAGGCGGCTGTCACACGACTCAGAGTTTGCAGACAGTGATGGCCGCTGGTATCGACTTTGTGCAAATTGGTAGGGCATTAATTAAAGATCCTAATTTTGTTAACAATGTTATGCCTCAGGCAGAGTCCTATCAAAAGGGCTGCACACATTGCAACTGTTGTGTGACGAGCATTGATCGGCCAGGCGGTGTGCATTGTATTTTAAACGAATCAAAAAACTGAACGGGTAGCGTAGCTCTAAACCCTAGCTGAGATAGGAA
>CAWUWF010000022.1:0-12171 GCA_963925935.1 uncultured Arenicella sp.
CAAAAACTTCAACGCTTGCGACTTTCAGTGACTACAGATCTGGCGATAAAGTACGTATTGCCATATGAGTCGGCCATACGCGGTAAGTTGGAAGAAAGGCTATTAGCAAGTATGCGGGATATTATTAAAGACCCCGAGCTAGAGCAAAAACTGACGCCAGATTATCAGTGGGGCTGCAAGCGCCCCCTATTCTCTGCTAACTTTTATGAAACACTTAACAAGGCACACGTTGACGTGATTACTGAAGGCATAGGGCGCCTAACAGCAAAAGGAATTACCAGCAGTGCTGGTATTGAACGACAATATGACATCGTGGTTATGGCAACCGGTTATGAAGTAGGCCAAAGCAACGTCAAGGTAATTGGGCCACAGGGTAAGACTTTGGAAGCTTATTTAGGCAAGCCAGAGACCACTTACCGCAATGTTATCGCTGGCATGCCTAACTTTTACCTAGGAACCGGTTTAAACCGCGGTCTATTAGGCTCATTTTTACTGCCTATCGAACTTGGAATTAACTACAGCGTACAACTGATTAGAGCCACGGGGCGAGATCAGCTGGTTACTGTACGCCCTGAAGTTCAGCAAGCGTTCAATGACCAACTACAAGCAGATCTTCAACAAACCGTTTGGGCGGGTAGTTGTAAAAGTTGGTACAAGACCGAAAGCGGTCATATCACGGTTAACTATCCCCACCCCGGTGCACTAATGGTTAGGGATACATGCAAGCCCGACTATTCGGCTTTTCGGTTTCGGCCAAGGGCAAAAGCATTTTTGGGTCCAGAGTAAAAACTGCAGCTAAAGTGTCAGGTTTCGCCGTGTGACTGACTTGGGTGATGAAGTTACAATCGGCAATAGATTACCTATTTATTGTAGGGGACACCCTCCTCCGCTATTAGCTTTAACCATCATCGTTTAGTACTGTGAAGGCAAACACCAAAGTCTGATCGTGTTTATGCTGCAAGATAGATTGCCCTAGCCACCAGATGCAGTAAACTATCGAGGTTGTTTAAACATCATTAACTGCAAAATTTAACTATGAGTCAGCCGAGCACATTCAAAGCCATACCGATTGCCGTAAAGAGTGGTGAGAAAGTGCTGAAACCGCAAGGATTTACAGCTATTCGTGACGGCATCAAACAACAGCCTGATGCCAACCCTACCCCGTTAGGACGCAAACCGGACTGGCTGCGTGTGCGCTTACCTTCGGGCGGTAAGTATGAACAGGTTCGTAAAAACGTAAAAGCCAATCGCTTGGCCACAGTCTGTGAAGAATCTAAGTGCCCGAATATTGGTGAATGCTGGGATGCAGGTACGGCGACCATCATGCTGATGGGTGATGTGTGTACGCGCGCCTGTCGCTTTTGCTCAGTGGATACCGGCAATCCACGCGGCTGGTTGGATCTTGAAGAACCAGAGAATGCAGCTGAATCTGTGCGCTTGATGGATCTAAAATACATTGTATTGACATCGGTTGACCGTGATGATCTGGACGACGGCGGCGCTGAACATTATGCAGCCTGCGTTCGGGCAATTAAACGGGTCAACCCACAAACCGCCGTCGAAGCCCTAACGCCGGATTTTCAAGGACGGTTCAAATGCATTGAAACGGTCGTTGATTCGGGGCTTGAGGTCTTCGCTCAAAATGTTGAAACCGTGCGGCGTTTAACGCATCCAGTGCGCGACCCCAGAGCCAGTTATGAGCAGACCTTGAGTGTGCTTGAACACGCTAAAAAGTATCGACCTGATGTATTAACAAAAACCAGCTTGATGCTAGGGCTCGGTGAAACTGATCAGGAAGTGCGAGAATGTATGGATGACCTGCGCAGTATCCATGTCGATATTTTGACCTTAGGTCAGTATTTACGGCCAACTGTTAACCATCTGTCGATAGAACGTTATGTAAGTCCCGATCAATTTCAGATTTTTCGGGAGGAAGGTCTGAAAAAAGGCTTCTTGGAAGTCGTATCAGGCCCGCTAGTACGCTCTAGCTACCGTGCCGAGCGAGTGCTTGAAATGAATAACGTCGGCTTGGGATGACACTCGTACCGACACCAACTGTTGAACCGTCTGAGCCCGCCGAACAGTGCCAAGATGCTAACTTAAAGCGCTTAGCTGAGTATTTGGACTATTGTCGCCAGCAGCACATGACCGCCACCTACCTTGAAGTTGCCGATGCGATTGAGGCTCAAGCACCGCACCGTATTCGTCGAGTTGCCGAACTGCTTGAAGCCCTAATGGAGTATGACCAAAAGCAACATCAACCGCTGCGTGCAGCACTGGTGGTGTCAAAGATTCGATCCGGGCTCCCGGGCAAAGGCTTTTTCTTAAAAGCGCAGGCACTGGGCTTGATGCCGGCCGTTACCGCCGAAGAATTTCATCGGCAATGTCTGAGCAGTCTATTTGACCGTCTGGCATGATGAGCTTGTGGTTTAGACAAATAATGGCATAAAGAATGCGGCTAAAACGGTGCTATTTATCACGCCAACAGACAGCTCTTTGCCCCATACCCTAGTTGCATCAATGGGCCTCCATACCTAAGGACAGTTCTCGCATAGTGACGCCTACCGACTGATTCCCGGAACAGCCTGACATGTCAGAAACCATCGGTAGAAATATTGCGAACGGGAGGTGAATGGGTAGAACTCTAACAGCGCCTCAAGCCCTTTAATTAATACCATGGCCTAGAACTCGGGTGCTATTGAGTCTTTTATATTATGTAAAAAAGACTTAAAGATTTTGTTTTTTTCAAATATAGTGGCTGCTTAGAATTAAATAATCGGGCCGTTCCCGTAGTGTGAAAGCTTAACTTCGTCGATTCAAGGAGACCGTTTTGAAATTAGCCATCCTCTCTAGAGGGCCACGATCCTATAGTACCCAGCGCCTAAAAGAGGCCGCCCTGCAGCGTGGTCATAACGTAAAAGTGCTGAACCATTTGAAGTTCGCGATTGATCTTCAAAAGGGGAATCCAGACCTCTATTACAGACAAAAAACCCTAAGTAGCTATGACGCGGTTCTGCCTAGGATTGGCTCATCCGTCACTTATTATGGAACGGCTGTTGTTCGACAGTTTCAAGAGATGGACGTGTTTTGTGCGAATACAGCGCATGGAATTATAAATTCCAGAGACAAGCTCCGAAGTTTACAAATTCTAAGCCGCCACCATATTGGTATTCCACGAACAACGTTTGTTAACGACAAAAAAGATGTGTTGCCTGCGATCGAGAGAGTGGGTGGCGCACCCGTGGTGATTAAACTCATTCAGGGAACCCAAGGAATCGGCGTTCTTTTGGCAGATACGGTCAGTGCGGCGGCGGCAATTATTGAATTGTTACAAAGTCAAAAACAAAACATACTGATTCAAAAATTTGTTGCCGAAAGTAAAGGCAGAGACATTCGAGCTTTCGTGGTTGGAGACAGAGTTGTCGCGGCAATGAGGCGCGTTGCACAAGGGCAAGAGTTCAGGAGCAATGTGCATAGAGGCGGAATCGCCGAAGCCGTTGAACTAGACGACGAGTATAAGGAGACCGCGGTTCGTTCAGCACAAATCTTGGGTTTAAGGGTCGCCGGCGTAGACATGTTAGAAGGTGCTGATGGCCCCCAAATAATGGAAGTCAATTCGTCGCCGGGGCTAGAGGGAATTGAAAATTGCTCTGGATTGGATGTTGCCGGCGCCGTGATCGATTACATAGCTGCTCAAGTTGATTTTCCTGAAATAGATATTAGGCAGCGCTTAACGGTAAGCAAGGGCTACGGCGTGACTGAAATATATCTTCCTGAAGGATCGAAATTCATTGGAATGACGATCAAAGAAACCACACTCGCTGAACAAGACATAAATGTGCTTACTCTTTATCGGGGTATTAAGGTCATTCCAAACCCACGCAGCGATCGCGTTCTTGAACCTGATGACAAGTTACTTTGCTTTGGTAAGTTAGAATCAATGCGTGAAATGATTCCGCAAAAGACCAGAAAAAGAAGGCGGCCGAAGATTCAAGAATTAGACACAGAGATAGAGAGCTCAGACCAACATCATAGTTAGCGGTTGGCTAATGCTCGGTTTACCTTGTCTATTTGGTACAGGCCGAATACGGACCCAGCATTGATAATGCTCCGGTTTACATTAATACATTCAATTATATTTAACGCTGAGATTCAAGCCTGTCCAAGAGTCGAGTAAACTGTCCTAGCAACCCTGCCCCTGCGAGCCCAAGCCAAACTTTACAATCACTTATGACTCCGATGTTTTTCGCCTTTGTGTTTTTATTGCTGCCAGCGCTATTACTGTGGCTAATTGAGAGACAACGCTGGGCGCAAAAACTAGGAACCATCGTCTTATGTTATACCGTTGGATTGATATTGGGTAACACAGGGCTTATTCCTGACTCTGTAATTAGCGTACAAATCACGCTGTCGGAAGCGAGCATTGCCTTAGCTTTACCGATGCTGCTGTTCACCTTGAACATTAAGCAGTGGTCAGCAATGGCTGGCAAAGCCATGCTCAGCTTAGTATTTTCGACCGCATCGGTGGTGACGATAGCCTCTACATTTTATTTTTTATACGCAGATAGCAATTCAATTCAAAGTAGTCACCTAGCCGCAATGTCGGTTGGTGTATACGCCGGCGGTACAGCCAACCTAGCGGCAATAAAAAACGGCTTAGGTATTCCTAACGATCTGTATTTATTATTTCACAGCTTCGACACCGTATTAGGCACGATATACATGTTGTTTATGCTGAGCTTTGCTATTCCTTTGTTTCGCTGGTTATTGCCTGCGCCCGATAGCAACCATAGCCAAACCAATAACTCAGCCAGACAGGCCAGACAACTTGAAGCCCATGATGAAAATTATTCTCCACTGTTAAGAGCATCAAACTTAAAACAAATGGGTAAAATAGCCGCCCTATCACTATTGACACTTGGCCTGGCTGTAAGTGGAGGAGAATTATCAAAAGCACTATTTGGTTTGAAGTCTACTGGTGCCGTTACGATAATGTTATTAACCAGTTTAGGAATTATATTTTCATTACTTTCAAGCGTACGAGCGCTAGATCTTGCTTACAAAATGGGCATGTACCTGATTTTAGTTTTCTGCATTGTGGTTGCCTCTATGGCCGACCTTAAAAAGCTCTCAGAATTTGATGCCACGGTCGCAATCTTCCTATTTGGCACCGTATTCTGCAGCTTGGTATTACATGCGCTGCTATGCAAGCTAGGCAAAGTTGATAGCGATACGTTTATGGTGACATCAGTAAGCGCCATCTGCTCACCCCCGTTTGTGCCGATGATGGCAAAGGCGTTAAATAATCCAAATGTATTGCTGAGTGGCATGACCACGGGAATCATAGGCTTTGCGTTGGGAAATTACCTAGGCATCGGTCTGGCGCTGTTTTTACAAAGCATAAATTAGAACTGAGCAGCGATAAAAGCTATTAGCTAAACCTGCGGCCTAAAATTGAAATTATAAAGCGTTACCGAGAGCCCTATGACATCAGCAATCCACAAGGCAATGCCGCAATCAGGAATAGACGAACATGAAATACTGTCTCAGCTAGATGCGTTTAAATCTGAAGACCCTGAATATAAGAACGGCAAGGTATGGAGCCTTGTTTATTATATTGATGAAGCGCACCAACAACTTTTAAAAGAGTCGTATTTTAAATACTCTTCTGAGAATGGTTTAAACCCCACGGCGTTTAAAAGCCTTAAGAAGATGGAAAATGAGATCATCAGTGCAACAGCCCGTATTTTAAGCGCTACTGATGACGTATGTGGCGTGGTTACCTCTGGCGGTACAGAAAGCTGCTTATTGGCGGTTAAAACGTATCGCGATATGGCAAAAGATAAGCGCCGCGTTAAAAAGCCAGAAATGATCATTCCAGAAACTGCTCATGTCGCTTGGTACAAAGCCAGTGAATACTTTGGTGTTAAAATTCGTCAAGTGCCACTTGACGACAACTTAGTGCCCGACCTTAACAAACTTAAGAAGATGATTAACCGGAACACGGTTATGATTTTAGGCAGCGCCCCGGAATACCCGCACGGCACCATTGACCCGATTGAGGCCATGGGCGAAATTGCACAAAAACATAATATTCCATTGCACGTAGATGCCTGTGTTGGTGGATTTATTCTGCCATTCATGGAAATGAACGGAGAGCAAATTCCTAAGTGGGATTATCGCGTTGCTGGGGTTACTTCTATTTCAGCCGACATTCATAAATACGGCTACGCTGCAAAAGGTGCCAGCACCATTACCTATCGCAATCTAGATTACCTGCGTTATCAAATGTTTGTACAGCCAAATTGGTCTGGTGGGGTGTTTGCATCCTCGGCATTATTGGGCACTCGCCCTGGTGGTGCGTATGCAGGCGCTTGGGCAGCACTTCAATATTTTGGTATCGACGGTTACAGAAACTTAGCCGATGAAACGCTGCAGGCTGTTAACAAATTAAAGGATGGTATCCGTAGTATTCCAGAACTTGAAATCATGGGGTATCCGCAAGGACCACTTTTCGCATATCAGTCATGCGATGCCAACGTCAATATTTTTGCCGTTGGCGATCAAATGGATAACAAAGGTTGGAAGGTGAATAAAAACCAAAAGCCAGACGGCCTACATGCCATGGTAACGGCCCAACATTTAAAAGTAGTAGACCAATACCTAGCGGACCTAAAAGAAGCCATAGCAACCGTCAAAGCAAACCCTGAGCTAGCAAAGCAAGGTGGTGCTGCCACTTACGGAATGATGGCTCATGTGCCTATGCGCGGCATGATAAAGAAAAAGGTTTTAGAAATGTACTCCGAGCTTTACCGTGCAGGCGGTGGCTCGATGGATCTGTCCGCGCAAGCCCATGCTGAAACACAAGACCAAGCAGCAAACGGTTTAGTTGACCGTGCCTTGGCTTGGTATGTTGATAGACAAACCAAAAAAGCATCGAAATAACAATACTTGATTGCTGCTGTTCTGTTATCTGACACAAAGTCTCATTTTCTAGGAGCGAAATAAATACCGGTACAGTGTATTACGTATTGCTATACGTCCTGAGGCAATTGCATAGACTCGGGGCCAGTTTTCAACCAATTAAAATAATTCAAACTCGATGCTAGATCAAACCCATCACTGAGTCGACCCGACTTGCAATATCACTGTATCGCGATGACCGGAGATATGGATGTAACGAATCGTGGTCATCCACCAGCCATGTCAAAAGGAGATGGCATTACTATGGGAGGCACCATGTTACGCCCCAAGAGTCGAGGTCATGTCACAGCAATCACCGCTAATAATTGCGACTCGCCACAGATAGTTCACAATTTCTTGGGCCATGACGAGGACATTCGATTAACAATCAAAGCAATGGACATCGCCCGCAAAGTAGCCGAAACGCCGGCATTGAAAGCAATCATCCGTAATGAAATGTATCCCGGTCTTGACTGTAAGTCCTTTGATGAGAAAGTTGAATTCCAGAAAAATTATGGCACGTCTCTCTACCACCCGGTTGGCACTTGTCGAATGGGAGATGATTCTAATGCGGTAGTTGACCCTCAGCTACGGGTTAACGGCACCAAAAACCTACGGGTGGTTGACGCCTCAGTGATGCCTCTAATTATCTCTGGAAACACCAACGCGGCAACAATGGCCATTGCCGAAAAAGCAGCAGATATGATTTTGAAATGATTCTCGTCGATGTCTCTCAGGTTTGGACACGTTAACTTTGATAAGTCCGGTCTAAGCCCCATAATTTAAGATTAACGCTAGGTCATAGAAAATCAAAAAAAACAGGTCGAAGTGGGGTGCTTAAGGCCTAATTGCCTAAAAGGATACGCTCCTCGTCTTTAAGAACAGCCGTATTATGAGAAGCTATTAGTTGTCTAGTAAACTAGGGGCTTGCCACTTTGTCGGATCTAGCTACCCTACAACGCTTATAATCATGATTCAAGCCGTGATATTTCATCTATATTTCTCGTCACATGGTAATATTTCGAGATGAAAATATTAAAGAAAATTGCCAAGTGGTCATTACTGGTTTGCGTCGTAGTAGCTATCGTGTTTGCTGGCTTGTGGTTGCTAAATGCACCAATAAAGTTAGCCGAAAGCAGTGCGTCAGAGACTCGCCTGGCTCAAGCACAGTACACGGTTAGTAAAATTGATTTAGCCTTCGTTGACCTTGACCGATCGACTCCTGCAATGGGTAAGTTCGAAGGCAGTGATACGCGCACTTTGAATGGAGCCATTTGGTTTCCCAAAGGCCAATCCGCGGGGCTTCCGTTAATCATCTATAGTCATGGCTTTGGTGGTTATCATAAAGACAGTACGTATCTCGCAGAGTATCTTGCTAGCAATGGCTATATTGTTGCGGCAATAGATTTCCCTCTGAGCAATGCGCAGTCTCCTGCGGGGGTTCCACAACTACTTGACGTTGTGAATCAGCCGGGGGATGTAAGTGTGGTGATTGATCAGGTATTGGTGTTGAACAATGACCCTAACAGCGCTCTGTACAACCGAGTTGATGTCAATAATATTGGCGCTATGGGCTTATCCTTGGGCGGGCTAACCACGGCACTGATCTCATTTCACCCAGACCTTAAGGACGAACGCATCAAGGCTGTGGTGATGATGGCTCCGCCATTAGAGGCATTTAGCGATCAATTTTATGCGGCTAACGCTAAGCTAAATTCATTATTGATATCAGGCTCTATGGATAGAGTCGTACCCGAGTCTGAAAATGCGATTCAAGTTAAGGCACGCCACCCAAATGGCTGGTTTATAAGTCTGGATAAAGGTACTCATCTCGGTTTTGCTGACATAGGAAATCCAATCCGATGGATGCAAAACCCAGACAACTTAGGCTGCGCGTTGATGGGGGTTATGCTGAAAAAAATAGGCCTGCCAGAACGTTGGGATTCAGTAATACCGAATATTGACGGTATTCTGCGCGACATTGTGGTGAGTGAGCCCTGCCCCGACTTGACAGGCAAATCGATGAACGGCTTAAAACAACAATGGCTATCTAGCATTGCGATAGGGTCGTTCTTTGATATGTATTTACAGTCAGGCGTTCGCGCGCAGACGTCCAAAGAATTTTTCACAGACAAACTTAGTTCTGAGAATCCAGAAGTGAACTTGACATCACCTCGCTAGGGAAACGTTAAACAAGGTGCCAGAGGGAATTAAGATTAATCCCTCCGGCACTGTTTATACTTCTGTCTATAATCTATAGCACTCAGTGTGCATATCGATGAATTGATAAAGGCATCAACCTTGAACGCCGTTACTAAAAGACAAAATTAGCCCCATTATCACATCACGCCATAGGCCAGCATTGCGTCTGCTACTTTAATAAAACCGGCAATATTGGCACCTTTGACGTAGTCAACTTGGTCGCCGGACTGTGGTCCTTTACCATGCTCTACGCAACTTGCGTGAATGCCTGACATTATCTTTCTAAGCCTTTGATCTAATTCATCTCTATCCCAGGATAAACGCATGCTGTTCTGCGTCATTTCCAATCCTGAAACGGCAACACCGCCCGCGTTTGCGGCTTTACTTGGTGCGAATAAGATACCCGCCTGTTGGATGGCGTGAATACCCTCTATCAGGGTAGGCATATTGGCGCCTTCACATACAGCTATTACTTCATTAGCTATAAGCATTTTGGCATCGTCGAGATGAATTTCGTTTTGCGTAGCACACGGGAATGCCAAGTCGGCCTTTACGCCCCAAGGACGCTGACCTTCATGAAATTCTGCGCCAAACTTGTCAGCGTATTCAGATATACGTCCGCGGCGTACACCTTTGAGTTCCTTAACATAGGCTAGTTTTTCGGCATCAATGCCATTTTTATCATAAATAAAACCAGAGGAATCTGACAGAGTCACCACCTTGCTACCCAACTCAGTTGCTTTCTCACAAGTATATTGCGCGACATTACCCGACCCCGAAACAATGGCTATTTTACCTTCCATGCTACTTCCATGCTGCGTTAACATGTCTTCCATCATGTAAACACAGCCGTAACCGGTAGCTTCGGTACGAATTTCGCTGCCGCCAAACTCCAAACCCTTGCCAGTCAAAATACCAACAAATTCATTTTTTAAGCGTTTGTATTGCCCAAAAAGGTAACTTACTTCGCGCGCACCAACACCGATATCACCAGCGGGAACATCGGTATTAGGGCCAATATGTCGGTAGAGCTCAGTCATAAATGCTTGGCAAAAATGCATTACTTCTCTATCTGACTTACCCTGTGGATTGAAATCAGAGCCGCCTTTACCGCCCCCCATTGGTAAGCCGGTTAAGCTATTTTTAAACGTTTGTTCGAACGCCAAAAACTTAAGGATGCTTGGCGTTACGCTTTTATGAAAACGTAGGCCGCCTTTATATGATTAATATGGCTTACGGTTATTTTTTCGAGTCGCGTAATAAGGCAAAGCTGAGCGGCTTATTCGGTCAGTACATTCCACCAGAGCTGGTGGAAGAGATGGCCAAAGACCCAGAAGCCTATGACTTAGCTGCAAAAAAAGAAGACCTAAGCGTATTGTTCACAGATGTTCGAGGCTTCACCAACATATCTGAGGGTCTAGATCCTGAGTCGCTATCAACCTTAATGAACGAACTTCTCAGCCCCATGACGCGCATTGTGCATGACAACAAAGGCACTATTGACAAGTATATGGGCGATGCCATGATGGCATTCTGGGGCGCTCCAATTGGCAACTTAAATCATGCCAGCGCCGCCGTTACCTCTGGTTTAGAAATGATAAATGAGCTGGGCCCGCTAAATCGAAGATTTGCGGACAAGCAGTGGCCCGAAATAAAAATTGGAGTAGGCGTTAATACGGGTGAAATGAATGTCGGTAACATGGGCTCAGAGTTCCGAATGGCCTATACCGTTCTAGGCGATGCCGTTAACCTTGGCGCGCGTGTAGAGGGCTTAACCAAAGAATACGGGGTACTGTTTATAGTCACCCAATTCACCGCTGCTGCGGCCCCTGAATTTGAGTACCGCCAGCTCGATACTGTGAGAGTAAAAGGCAAAGATGAACCGGTCACTATTTTAGAACCCATGGGCCTCACGCTAGAGATTACTGCTGAGGAAATGGCCGAGAAAGAAGTCCACCATCAAGCTCTCGCGGCTTTTTCGCAACAAAATTTTGAACAGGCCCTAGCCACTTTCGAACAACTCTACCAAGACTCAGACAGTCGACCTCTATACAAATTGTACATCGAAAGATGCCAACACTTCATTGAGCATAGTCCAGGCCAAGATTGGGACGGAGTTGTCACCTTCACCACAAAATAAAATCCGTTTAAAAGCTTGCTGAGTGCGGTGTTGGAAAAGAATGAAAACCGATTATGCTTGTGTGACACCCATTATGCTGTTGGGCCGCCACACAGGCATTAAACGGAACTAGATAATGCGGTTGAATTCAATCACATTATCATCCGGATCTTTGACGCAGACAACTTGATGAATATTGTCTTCGTAGGCATCAGTGACATTGATTTCGTTATAATCAAGAAAAGCTCGAGTCTTTGTCAGTGAGCTAACCTCCAGCGCGATCGGTAGATGATTATGAATCGAGTCTGTTTGCCTCAATAGGTTAATCGCGACGCCGCTGCCATGACGCATGGGACCAAGATCATCTTGGTTCGAGGCAGTGTCGTTTTCATTGGCAAAGCCGAGCATTTCGTAAAACTTCACCGATCGATTGATATCGCTGACAGCAACGCCGATATGAGTAATGCCATTGATCGGAATACCAAACACTTCCTCAAGCTTTGGTGCCACGCCTACGTCAGCCAGTTCTGGTGCAACCCGGCTCTCGCTGGCGATTTTGATGGCTTCAGCGAGGTCAACGTTACCTTGGAATAACGCTCGGCCAACAATGGCACCTTCAATATTCGGTAATAGGGCGAGCGTGGATACATCGTCCATGGTGTAGACCGTGCCGGTGGAAATCAACGGAATTGATAGCTCTGTGCCAATTTCAATGGTTGACGCCAGATCAAAATCTTGACCGTTCTCAAACCTATCCAAATCGGTATAGATGATGGCGGCCGCGCCTGTATCTTCAAACGACTTGGCCAGCGCCAGGGTCGTGAACGAGGTTTTAGTGCGCCACCCGTCAATCATTGCATAGCCGTCTTTACCAACAATAGAAATGA
>CAWUWF010000023.1:0-9066 GCA_963925935.1 uncultured Arenicella sp.
TGTAAGAAAAACAATGGCCGCTAAAGAAAGACGTTTACCAAACAAAAGCCTTTCAGTTTTGACTGAAAGGCCGATTATAGTTCTTTTTATTTATTTGAAAGTGAAATGCCGATAGGCACAGGCCAAAACAGGCCAACTTTAGGATAAATTTTTAGATATCTTGAAAAACTAGAGTTGCATTAGTACCGCCAAAGCCAAAACTATTAGACATCATCGTTTTCACGCTTTGAGATAAATTCTCCATCAATATAGGCAGACCGATTGCAGCAGGATCAAGCTCTTTGATATTCGCTGAAGCCACAAGAAATTTCTCCTTCATCATAATCAATGAATAAATTGCTTCATGCACGCCAGCGGCGCCGAGCGCGTGACCTGATAAGGCTTTTGTCGCGCTAATAAATGGCATTTTATCTTTAAACACTGCCTTTAATGCTTCAAGCTCTTTTAAGTCACCCACTGGTGTACTGGTACCGTGAGTATTGACGTAGTCAATCGGGCCGTCGACCGTTTCCATCGCCTGCTGCATGCAACGAATGGCGCCTTCGCCGGAAGGTGCGACCATATCAAAACCGTCGGATGTGGCGCCAAAGCCAACCAATTCAGCAACAATATTAGCGCCGCGAGCAAGTGCGTGCTCATATTCTTCTAGCACCAAAATACCGCCGCCGCCGGCTATTACAAAACCGTCGCGATTGGCATCATAAGTACGCGAAGCCTCGGTTGGTGTGTCATTGTATTTACTAGACATGGCGCCCATAGCGTCAAACAAAATTGACATTGTCCAATGCTCTTCTTCACCGCCACCCGCAAATACGGTGTGATGACGTCCGCCACGAATCAAGTCCGCGGCATGACCAATGCAATGAGCACTGGTGGAACAAGCCGAGCTAATGGAATAACTAGTGCCCTTAATGCCAAACATAGTCGAGAGGCAAGCGGACGTTGTGCTGCCCATGGTTTTGGGAACCGCGTAGGGCCCAACTCGCTTAACGCCACGTTCTTTCGCTATCTCTGCTGCCAGAATATTATTCGCTGGAGAACCGCCACCAGAGCCGGTAATTAAACCAACTTTGGGGTCTTTGATTTCTTCCAAATCAAGCCCAGCATTCGCTATGGCTTGTTCCATCGCAATATAACTAAAGGCTGCCGCGTCGCCCATAAAGCGATACTTTTTACGCTCTATTAGTTCCTTGGCGTCGATGTGTACCCTACCTGCAATTTGGCTACGCATCCCGATCTCGGCATAATCTTCGCAAAACTGAATCCCAGATTTACCCGTTCTCAAACTATTCGTCACTTCAGATATATCGTTACCAAGGCTGGAAACGATGCCCATTCCGGTAATTACAACTCTTCGCATTTTAAATTCTCGTATTAGTAAATAACAATTTCAGTTCGGTCTGCTTTGATCCTAATTTGGCCTGAGCTATGGTTAAGCATCTGCACCAAATAAACCAACTTTCAAATCAGACATTGTATAGATGACTTCGCCATCAAGTAACATTTTGGCATCGGCGATACCCATATATAAGCGGCGCGATATCACTCGTTTTAGATTCACTTCGTAGCTAACCAATTTTGCATCGGGCTCTACTTGGCCAGTAAATTTAACTTCGCCTACGCCTAATGCACGACCCTTACCAGGGCCGCCCAACCAAGTAAGATAAAAGCCAACAAGCTGCCAAACGGCATCCAGGCCCAAACAACCAGGCATCACCGGGTCGCCCTTGAAGTGGCAATCGAAAAACCACAAGTCGGGATTAATGTCTAACTCAGCAACCACTTGTCCTTTTCCATATTCGCCACCGTCTGTACTAATCTGCGTAATGCGATCAAACATCAACATTGGAGGCAAAGGTAGTCGTGAAATATCTTGCCCCGGTAGCTCTCCATTGCCGTGTGCGATTAGATCTTCGTAACTGTAACTGCTTTGTTGAATCATGTTCTCTTCCAAGGTGGATATGGCATCTAATTAAGTGACACAAGGTTACCGTCTAAACAGAAAAATGCAAGGATGAATGCCAAATTTTATGTTGCGCATACCCTTAAGTAAGCTGTCTCGACAATACTAAAAACAACACCAAGGGAATACTAATCAGTGAAACTAAGTTACCAATCAACACCATTGAAGCGACCTTCTCTGGGTCGTTTTGATACTGTTCAGCAAGCATAAAATTAATCACCGCGGGTGGCAACACGCCAAATAGAATCAATATGTTTGCATGTAGTTCAGACAAGGGCAAAACATGCACCAATAGCATGGCCAGAGAAACCCCAACAATAGGACAAAAACAAGCCATCACGATACCGACAACGGAGTCGCTCCAGGACACGTGGGTCAAGCGAACACCCAATGAAAACAACATCAAAGGAATCACTACCTGGCCCAGCATATCGATTGGCTGGCTTAATATTTGAGGTACAGAAATAGACAAAGAATTAATCACGCCGCCTAAAATTACCGCCACAATAATAGGTGTCTTAATAACCTCAAAGCCTGAAAGTTTACCCGAATAGATATAGGTTCCTATGGTGAAACATAGAATATTGCCCACCACCACTAACATCACGCCACCGCCTAGGGCCAAATCACCGAGGGTAAAAACATACAAGGGGATGCCTAAATTAGCCCAGTTAGAGAACATCGCAGGCGGCACGAAAGAACGCCAATTAAACCCCAGTGTACGCGCTAGAAAATACGCCAAAACACCAGAGCCGAGCATGATCAATGCGCCACCTAACATCAAATACAGATATTGCCCTGGGAAAAAATCATCTCGAATCATCACGCTAAAAATTAGCGCCGGCATAAACACGTCCATGATGAGTTGATTAGTGATGCGCATTTCGGGGCGTACCCGTGCACCATAAAAATAGCCTACCCCTACGATTAAAAAAAGTGGGGCGACGATGCTGATTACGTGTTCGAACAAGATTATTTAATCACTAGCGGGGCTTAGGGTTGGGTAATTTACCACAGAACAGATTGTCGTGACAAAACCAACCTGAAATAGATGAAAATCGAGACTTCTGTTAGAGCCGCCTGAGCCGGTAGATACCAAATACTCAATTAGGCTTGCTGGGTTTTTTAGACTTAAGGTTGTTTCCTTTACAGCTCGCTGATGAATTATAATGGCCGACCTAAGTGCCATAGTCAAAATACAACATTGCCGAAAATGCCAAAATCTTTAAGCGACAAGAAAGACATAATCTATCAACAAACACAGGGAGCCGTAGCGGCGTTCAAATTTGATGCCCGCGTGGCTAGCGTTTTTGCGGACATGATTTCGAGATCGGTGCCGGGCTACCAACAAATATTAAACCTGCTACCGACATTGGTCAGACAGTACTGGGTCGCCGGTCATAGCTACTACGATCTGGGTTGTTCATTGGGGGCTGGCATGCTGGCTATGGCTGAGGGATTGAATGATAATGACTGCACAATTATTGGCGTCGACAGCTCTGAGGCGATGTTGCGCGAAGCAAAACCGACCCTAGATTTGTATGCCGAGCAAAATAAGGTGAACTTTGAATTGCAGCATGCCAACATTATCGATTTTGCGTATAGACCAGCGGCAATGGTCTTGATGAACTTCACCTTACAATTTATCGCCGTTGATAAACGCGATCAGCTCGTTAGTGACATCTATGACGCACTTTGTCCGGGCGGAGTGTTGGTATTATCCGAAAAAATAAAATTTGATCATACGGACACCAATGACGCTTTAATAAAAATTTATCACCAATACAAAGCTGATCAAGGCTATAGCGATATGGAAATTAGCCAGAAACGCGACGCTATTGAAAATGTACTAATACCGGAAACCCTCGACACACATCATACTCGGCTACAAAACGCCGGTTTTAAGATCATTACGCCGTGGGTTCAGAATCTTCAATTCGTATCTCTGCTGGCAATCAAATGACCGATCAAGACGTGTTTGATTTTGAAACTTTCTTGGTTCGCCCTGAATTTTCGGCATGGCGGAATCACTTTGAAGAGGTGCTGACTCAGCGCGTCAAACCGGGGCGGCATGGCGATCTTCCGCATTGGCTGAGTCTACTAAAGCAATTACCCAGTGTTAGACCGAGTGAAACGAATCTCGACTCCGACACAATACAAATTGGTAAAGCACAAGATCTGACCCTGGATCAACAGACTCTACTGCATCAGACACTATTAGACTTGTCGCCCTGGCGCAAAGGGCCATTCGAGTTCTTTGGAACTTTTATAGACACCGAGTGGCGATCGGATTGGAAATGGCAACGTTTGTTGCCGCATATTGCTAGCTTATCTGGCCGACGAGTATTGGATGTAGGCTGTGGCACCGGTTACCACGGGTGGCGTATGCTGGGAGCAGGAGCAGACTATGTACTGGGCATTGACCCCTCTATGCGGTTCCTTATTCAGTTTTTAGCCACTCAGAAGTATCTTAACGATAGTCGGTTTGATTTCTTGCCGATCGGCATTGAAGATATGCCTAACGATCTAGAAACCTTTGACACGGTATTTTCAATGGGGGTTCTCTACCATCGGCGTAACCCGATCAACCACTTATTGGAGCTCAAACAACTACTGAACAGCGATGGCGAGCTCGTCTTAGAAACGCTCATCGTAGACCAAGCAGATGGTGGCATTTTACGCCCCGAGCAACGTTACGCCAAAATGCGCAATGTCTGGAGTCTGATGACAACCCAAAAAATAGAATTATTACTTGGCGAAGCAGGCTTTGTGGATATCCGTTGCGTTGATCAAAATGTCACCTCCCTCGACGAACAACGCACTACGGATTGGATGCAATTTCATTCCTTAAAACAATTTCTTGACCCCGGCAACTCGGCTAAAACAATCGAAGGCTATCCTGCGCCTAAAAGAGGGGTTTTCATTGCACGAAAGCCAATGGGACAGATGAAGTAAAAGCGGGAAGCTCAGCCAATGCCTAACTCCCCGCGAATGGTCAGAGCAACCGAGCTACTTGGTTGATTTATTGTCGATTGTTGTTTTCACTTTTTTGCCCGACTTAGTGCGGCAAAATGAACTGACTTTTCGACCATCCTTGCGCTCATAGCCCTGCACCCAGCCACAACTTGCAGCAGAACCACATGCCGCGTTGTCCAGGCCTATACAAGCACTTGCGGCGTTTACGCCGTTACTGGCGAGTAGCCCAACAGTGGTAATTGCAATGGCGAAAGTGGTTCGTATAGAGTTTGAAGTTGTTGATTTCATTTTAATGCTCCTTGCTTATATTTTAAAAGTAAAATTAGCGCTACTGCGCTGGTTCATTCATTGAACCGAACTGCAGAGTAAACCTTGGTTAATTGCGTCGCCTCACCCAGTTGGATGATATTTCACTTTTGAACAATACGCTCAATCAGCGCCTCCCCAAGACTAGTCCATCACGAAGTGCTTGCTTAGCTTGAGACCCTGCGCTTGATAATTTGACTGCATTCCCTGGCCGTAGATTTTATCTGGGGTGTCTAACATTGTTTCGTACACCAAACGCCCCACGTTCTGGCCATGTTCCAGTAGGAATGGCACATCAAAGCTACGCACTTCTAATACTGCTCGAGAACCGCCACCGCCCGCTTCGGGGGCGCCAAAACCAGGATCAAAAAATCCAGCGTAATGAACTCTAAACTCACCCACTAAGGTATCGTAGGCAACCATCTCTGCTGCATAATCAAAAGGCACATGGACCGCTTCTTTTGAGACCAAAATATAAAATTCGCCAGGATCGAGAATCAGTTGGCCCTTATTTTGTTGATTGCTGTCAACGAATAATGGCTCCCAAAACCGTGCGGCTTGGTGCGCTGCAGGCTTGTCGACATCGACCACGCCCGAATGGCGTTTTGCCCGAAAGCCCATCAAGCCGTTGTTTGCTTCGCCACTTAAATCAACACTGACGGGAATTCCATTTTTGATTTCACTGCTTGATAATTGGGCATCCACCAATGCCACACTCTGATGCAATTGAGCATGACTCTGGTCATCAATAACGGCTCGGCCAGAACGAATTCTCAGCTGTGACAAACGTGACCCAGTACGCACCAAAACACTAAATGTTAACGGTGCAATTTCAGCATATAAAGACCCCTGATAAGCGGCCGGAACCTGCTCGAACTCCACCCCATAATCGGTGATTAGACGGGTAAAGACATCCAGTCGGCCGGTCGAACTCTTGGGGTTGCCTGCTGCACTTAAATGCGTCGGCAGTGCTAAACCCTCTAGGAGGGGCACGATATAAACGCAGGACTTTTCGAGCACTGCGCCGCTGCTCAGATCAATTTCATGCATCGCCATATCGGCCAAACATTCTGCGACGGTACGATCTTTTCCAGGTAAAAAAGAAGAACGCACTCGGTAGGCGGTGACACCTAATCTTAAATCAATGCTGGCTGGCTGAATTTGGTCTTCTAGAATAGGCGTATCTGACGCAATCACAGAGTCACTAATTAGCTGCTTGAGATGCTGAGATGCAAGCGCACCAGGTTTATCAAATGTCATCATAAGAAAGTAGAGGTCTGTCTAATGGACCATCATCAGAAAGGAATTTACAATGCGTGATAATACACCAATTTTATCGATTTATTCACGTATGCCTAAGCGATCATCGGACATAAAGGAGCAACTAAAATTTACAGACCCAATGCGATATCGACAACGACTTTGTAAGAGTTAGCGCGATTGAAGAGGCCATCGCTAAATTCTCAGCATTAAATTGGCTCTAGTGGTGCCATTTGGTTATAATCTTGTGGCGATGAACTCTTTGAGGGAGAGAGGCTGATTACACTATGTAAAGCAGCCCGCCGAAGGCGCAACGTGCTCGTAACCGCTCAGGCAAACGGACCACAAAGCTGATACATCGTCTCTGGAGAGAGAATGAGAGCTGTCTGCAACATAGCTTGCCTACAATTCAATAAGTCCACCGAAGAGGTAATCTTTCAGGTAACCGGACAGAGGAGCGACTTTTATAAACACCCGCCGCAGGCGCTTAAAAACACCCGCCGCAGACGCTTTAAAACACCCCTGCAGGGGCTTAAAAACGTTTGCCGCAGGCCATTGAAGCATTTGCTGCAGGGGGCATTTAAACGTGCCACTGGTGTTTTTTTCAACGATCTTGGTGCAGACGCCCGATTTATTTTGGGCGTTTGAAGCAAGAGTGAGTGAAAGTTTTCGCTTCTTAACTGATAGATTACAGCGTTCGTAATGGTTTTGCGTACGCCTGAGGATTACATGACCGAGCTACTCAAAACACCCCTATTCCATCAACATGAACTTGCCGGCGCCAAAATCGTAGATTTCGGCGGTTGGGCTTTGCCCGTTAACTACGGCTCGCAGATTGACGAACATCATGCGATTCGCAAGGACTGTGGCATGTTCGATGTTTCGCATATGACTGTGTCCGAAGTACGTGGCGACCAAACTCTCGAGTTTCTTAGCTACCTGCTTGCCAACGACATTCGTAAAGTAGCTAGCCAGCCAGGTAAGGCTTTATATAGCTGCATGCTAAATCATGATAGTGGCGTAATTGATGATTTGATTGTGTATTACCTAGACGACCAACATTGCCGTTTAGTGACCAATGCCAGCACCAATCAAAAAGACATGGCTTGGATCAAGCAACAATCTGAATCCTATGCCGTTGAGTTCAAAGAACTGCCCGAACTAGCTTTGATTGCCGTTCAGGGCCCTAATGCGATAGCGATGTGTGAGCGAGCACTTGAGCCGGGCTTCGCTGATATTGTGAAGCAACTATCGCGATTTCAAGGTGCATTCTATGGACAACAATTTGTCGGGCGTACCGGCTATACCGGCGAAGATGGCGTTGAATTGATACTAACCGCAGACCATGCCAACGCAACCTGGGAAAAACTTATCGAACTTGGTGTTCAGCCTTGCGGCTTGGGCGCCAGAGATACTCTTCGCTTGGAATCAGGCATGTCTCTTTACGGCAACGACCTAGATGAAGATCACACACCGATTGAATCGGGCATAGCCTGGTCGGTAGCGAACAAGGATGAGCGTGACTTTATTGGCAAGCCGGCGTTACAAACGCCGGCTGAGCAAAAAATGATTGGGCTTATTTTGCTGGATCGCGGGGTGCTTCGTGACCATCAAAAAGTACTATTGAACGACCAAGAAATTGGCGAAATCACCAGTGGTACTTTTTCCCCAACTTTGGAGAAATCCGTTGCTCTGGCTAGAGTGGATAAGCAAGCGACGCTCACCATTGGCGACCATGTGCAAATTGCGGTTCGCAACAAGCAACTTAATGCCGTGATAGCGCCCTTCCCGTTCGTCAAAAACGGTCAGGCTACTGGTTAAGAGCCCTCAGCCAAAAAACGAGAGGCCTCAGCCCCAAATTAGTGCGCCCCTTAGTCCGTAGCTAATAGCACGTAACTAAAGTACGCAACTAAAACAATAAAGAACCACCAATCAGATACCCAAACATGACTACAACTACCCCATTCGCAGAACGACATATTGGCCTAAACCAAAAGGACACCGATCATATGCTGAACGCCATCGGCTATACGTCGCTGGATCATCTAAGTGAGACCGTGGTTCCTGCTAGCATCGCTGACAACACCTCACTTGACCTATTAGCACCCGCCAGTGAAGAACAAGCACTGGCTGAACTGGCTGACATTGCAAAGCAAAATAAAGTCCTTAAGTCGTATATCGGCCAAGGCTACTATGGCACCCATACGCCAAAGGTCATTCAGCGCAATGTATTAGAGAACCCTGCTTGGTACACCGCCTATACGCCTTATCAGCCAGAAATATCCCAGGGCCGTCTTGAAGTGCTGTTTTATTTTCAAACCATGATCACAGAACTCACCGGCATGGACATTTCCAATGCGTCCTTGCTTGATGAAGGCACCGCCGCGGCCGAGGCCGTAAGTCTTGCACATAGAGCTGCACGGGCGAAAAAGAACAAGTGCCTGATTTCCAAAAACTGCCATCCACAAACCTTAGAGATTCTGCATACTCGCGCCAAGCCTCTGGGTATTGAATTGGTCCCCTTTGACGAAACTGAAACAGTCAGCGATTGGGATGACGTA
>CAWUWF010000024.1:0-3155 GCA_963925935.1 uncultured Arenicella sp.
CAACTTCAACAGGAACTTCAGCCGCAACTTCAACAGGAACTTCAGCCGCAACTTCAACAGGAGCCTCAGCCGCAACAGGAGCCTCAGCCACTACAGGAGCTTCAGCCGCTGCAACCTCTTTAGCCTCGTCTGTCACTTCAATATATTCTTGGCTATCACCTGCAGAAACCGCAGATTTGATTTGTGACGATTCACGAGCGTTGATAATTGTATCGGCTACTGCTTCGGTATAAAGACGAATCGCACGGATAGCATCATCATTCCCAGGAATCACGTAATCAATGCCGTCTGGCAGACAGTTAGTATCAACTACAGCAACCACAGGGATGCCCAATTTATTAGCTTCAGAAACCGCAATGTACTCAGACTTAACGTCAACGACAAACAACACGTCTGGTAGGCCTTGCATGTTTTTGATTCCACCTAGGCTGCGCTCAAGCTTGATGCGTTCGCGGTCCAAGGTTAATGATTCTTTTTTATTCAAACGCGCGTTTTGACCTTCTACCAACTGGGTATCAAGTTCTTTAAGGCGTTTAATTGAGTTCTTAACTGTTTTGTAGTTAGTTAACATTCCACCCAACCAACGATGGTTGACGTAAGGAGTGCCCGCTCGTTCTGCGGCCTCTTTAACTAACTTACTGGCTGATCGTTTAGTACCGACCATCATCACTGAACCGCCGTTGCCAACCACCGAACCGATGTAATTCATCGCGTCGTTGAACATGGGCAGCGTTTGCTCAAGATTAATAATATGGATTTTGTTGCGCTCACCAAAGATAAAAGGGCGCATTTTAGGCGACCAATAACGAGTTTGATGGCCGAAATGTACGCCTGCTTCTAGCATCTGACGCATGGTTATGTCTGACATTGTATTACTCCAAAGTTTATGGGTTTAGACAGATCCGAATAATCTAGGCGGTTAACCATTTATCAGTAGGCCGATCGACAATATTGCTTTAAATAACGGTCTGAAAAAACAGCGTTCGCTATCCAATACTTACAACAAAACCAATCACTTACTAAGATAAAGAGCACCCAACCACCAGTAGCGATAATCGGAAGATTTAAGTTGAGGCGCGTTTATACCATAGCCCCCCATTAGCAACAACTTTTATTAGCGTTTTTTTGGTAAATGTTACGCCTCGAATTAGATCCAAAACAGCCCATTTCTCGGTCATTACATTCAGCAAATTTATACGCACCATTATAAGAGGGTCAGAGCCTCATTATCGGGGTAGAATATAGCCAGAAAGATAAATAAAATCGATTACTTCAAGGTAACTATTATGCAGCAACTTAGCGGGCTCGACGCCTCCTTTCTCTACCTAGAAACTGCCAATAACCCAATGCACATTGGCTCAGTCTGTATATACGATCCGTCCACGGCACAAGGTGGCAAGGTTAGCTTTAAGCAGATTCTAGCGAATGTTTCAGCCCGTGCGTCACAGGTGGCTGCCTTGACCAATACCTTAGTCGAAGTTCCGATGAGCATGGATCACCCCTATTGGCGGGCTGATAGCGACTTTGACCCGGAATTTCATATCCGCCATATCGCTCTTCCAAAACCAGGAGATTGGCGTCAGCTGTGCATTCAAGTATCGCGTCTGCATGCACGCCAACTGGATAGAGCACACCCCTTATGGGAGATGTACATTATCGAAGGTCTGGATAACATTAAAGGCTACCCGCCAGGTTGTTTTGCAGTAATGACCAAAATGCATCACGCCGCGGTCGACGGGGCATCGGGCGTAGAGATCGCCGCCGCGATTCATGATTTGGGACCACTGCCACCAACCGAACCGCAGGCTCGGGTAGGTAAAAGTGAAAAAGTGCCCAGCAACTTAGAATTAATTTGGCGAGCGCAAATAAATACCATTAAGACTCCACTCAGGTTTATCAGCGTGGCACGAAACACCATCCCTGGTTTTGCCTAATTCGCTTCTGGCCTATACAAAGGCAAGCTAAGCCGAATCAAGGACATTCCACGTACTCGTTTCAATACCAATGTCTCACCACACCGTGTGTTCGATGCAGTACAATTCGATTTAAACGAAATCAAAGCGATCAAGAGCTCCATTGATGGGGTAACTGTAAATGATGTTGCGATTGCTATTTGCGGTGGCGCTTTGCGCAAGTACCTAGCGAGAAAAAAGGAGCTGCCAGAGCAATCATTGGTGGCAATGGCTCCGATCAATGTTCGCACTAAAGACAAACTAGGTACCGCTGGCAATCAAGTTTCGCAAATGTCGGTTAAGGTGTGCAGCGATGTTGCAGGCCCAATTCATCGGCTAAGAGCCGTCAGAGATGGCACTCATAAGGCTAAAGAGTTGAGCAACGCGATTGGCGCTAAGACAATGACAGACTATGCGCAATTTATTCCTTCGACCTTGAGCGCTTCTGCTGCCAGATTAGCCAGCCGCATAGGACTAGCAAATCGTGGAACACCGATCTACAACTGCGTGATCACCAACGTACCAGGCCCTCAAGTACCTTTGTACTTCACTGGCGCTAAAATGTTGAGTTCTTTTGGAATGGGGCCTGCCATTGATGGCGTTGGCTTATTTCATGCGATTGGTAGTTATTGCGGGCTATTTAACATCTGCGTGAGTTCCTGCCGACAAATGATGCCGGACCCTGCGTTCTACGCTCAGTGCTTGCAAGAATCTTTCGACGAATTAAAAGCGGGTTCACTGGCAACCAGCGAACCCGCCAAGGCTTTTAAACACGCAAGCAAGAAAAGCGCCGCAGCAAGTAAACAACCTTCTAAATAAAACTCGATTAAATAATACGATGAACAAGCCTTTAACCAATACCGATCCAGTCACAGCCAACCAAAACAGCCAGGAGAATCACTTAGTCGCTAACAAATTAAGACTTTGTTACGATGAATTTGGAGACAAAACGCATCCTCCGATTGTTTTGATAATGGGCTTGGGCACACAAATGACTGCATGGTCTGTGGAGTTTTGTCAGGGCTTAGCCGATAGCGGCTTTCGAGTCATTCGCTTTGACAATCGCGACATTGGTTTATCGGAAAAGATTAGAGTTAAAAAACCAGTTTCGGTGATGAATGTATTCCTAAGATCTAAGGTCGGCCTTCCTTTCGATGTGCCATATACTTTAAACGATATGGCCGCAGATACGATTGGCGTACT
>CAWUWF010000025.1:0-5061 GCA_963925935.1 uncultured Arenicella sp.
TGACCGTTCGGTGAAAAGGTTATCGGATACTCTGGATGACGCACGCGCAAAAGGCGCCACCATTATCAACCTATGTGGTGAACAGCAGATTAACATTGAAACCAAAAAGGTTCCAATGTACATCGTTGCTGATACCACTTCGGACATGACATTGCGCCAGCGAGAGACATTTGTTCCTATCTTGATGCTATTGACCTACAACGATAGTGATGAAGTTATAGAGTACGTCAATAGCCAAGATCGACCTTTGGCGCTTTACCCATTTAGCAATGATAAAAAGCTAGTCGAAAAGTATATTTCGAGAATTATGTCGGGTGGCGTCAGCGTTAATGATGGCCTATTACATGTTGTACAGCATGATCTACCTTTCGGTGGTGTTGGGCCAAGCGGAATGGGGCATTATCATGGCCATGAGGGCTTTGTTGCATTGTCTAAAATGCGCCCCATTTTTTATCAGGCAGGCTTTTCAGCCTTAAAGTATCTAGCACCGCCTTATGGTTCGTTTGCTACCAAAAGCTTGGACTTTTTGGTTAAGATGAAAAAGTAATACAAACCAAGTAGTAAGGGTTTTGAGAGGAGCACCAGGCACATTTTCATAGGAATGCCGTGCTATCTGAAATCTAATTAGTCGGTACTCCAAAGATGAAATCGCTCAACATAGCTGTTGGGCGATTTTTTTTTGCGTTCATGCTGACCTAAACGTGCTTCTCTTGTGCCGCTGGGATGCAAACAGGTCTGCGACTGAAGCAGCTTATTGGCAAACAATGCAGGACTCAAAAACAGCGCGGTTTTTATTTTCCTAAGGTAGACTGAAAACAATGACCGACGATAACAGCGTGCAGTGCTCTTATCAGCGAGTTTTAGAAATATAAATAGGTAGGTAATATGATTAATTCTTTTAAAGTGCTTGCGGTTTTTACCCTATCACTCATGTTGGCAGCATGTGCCACACAACAGTCTGCTAGCGAAAAGGCCAAAGTTTCAGCTGGCGGTTCGCTGCCGTATATACCCTTTGCTTCTAGCTATACAATTCCAGATGCCCCGCCGTTGTTGGTAACAAATGTTCGCGCGCTACTAGGCACCGGAGATGAAATTCAGTCTACTGATGTCTTGGTTGAAGGTGGCAAAGTCACTGCGGTAGGCAGTCAACTTGTCGCACCAGACGGTGCCATTGAAGTAGATGGCACAGGTAAGTGGCTAACCCCCGGAATTATTGACGTACATTCACACATGGGGGTCTATCCTAATCCAGCGATTGCTTCTCACTCTGACGGCAATGAAGCGATTAATCCGGTAACGGCTGAGGTTTGGGCCGAGCATTCTGTTTGGCCGCAAGATCCAAATTTTGAGAAAGCCATTGCAGGTGGTGTGACCACCGCACAAATTCTACCGGGTTCTGCAAACTTATTCGGTGGTCGTGGCGTTGTTCTGAAAATTGTGCCGTCAGTAACCATGACCGGAATGAAGTTTCCAGATGCGCCGCATAGTTTGAAAATGGCTTGCGGAGAAAACCCAAAGCGTGTCTACGGCAAAAATGGAGGGCCTGCTACGCGCATGGGTAATATGGCGGGTTATCGAGCAGCCTGGATTAAGGCCCATAAATATAAAGACGATTGGGCCACCTATGATAAGAAGAAAAAAAGGGGTGACAAAGAAGCTATAGCGCCTGAGCGTAACCTACAAATGGAGACCTTAGTTGGCGTATTGAATGGTGATATTAGAATTCACAATCATTGTTATCGAGCTGATGAAATGGCGAATATGATTGAGCTGTCTAAAGAATTTGGATATGAGATCGCGGCTTTTCATCATGCAGTCGAAGCGTATAAAATTGCCCCATTACTCGCTGAAAATAATATATGTGCGGCTGTTTGGGCCGATTGGTGGGGTTTCAAGCAAGAGGCTTTCGATATGGTTAGAAGTAATGCGGCGATGGTGGATTATGCCAAAGGCTGCGCAATCATTCATTCTGATGACGAAACTGGAATTCAGCACTTACCTCAGGAAACCGCTAAGGTGATGGGGGCTGCAGCAGAGATGGGTTTAGCTATCACGCCCGCTAAAGCAATTACTTGGTTGACGTCTAATCCGGCAAAATCTCTAGGTCTAGAAAACCAGATTGGGTCTTTAGAAGTGGGAAAGAATGCCGATATGGTGTTGTGGAGCGGCAATCCATTCAGCATATACAGCAAGGCTGAAAAGGTCTGGATCGATGGCGTGTTGCGATTTGAAAAAGGCAATCCGAATTTACCTCCTACCAGCGACTTTAACCTCGGGATATTAAGCCCAGAAGGGGATCGACCATGAGACATTTTAAATACGCAATAATTGCCCTTGGTATAGTCTGGTCCAGTACTGGGTCCGCCGATATTTTAGTCCGAGGCGGCAAAATTATAAGTGGCGACAGGGACCAAAGTTTTGTTGCTGACATTCTCATTAGCGGCAAGCTAATAATCGAAATTGGACGCGACCTGTCGGTATCGGATGGCACAATTGTGATTGATGCATCCGGTAAGACGGTTACCACAGGGCTGATTAATTCGGACACTCAGTTGGGTTTAACCGAGGTGGGCGCGGTTAAACAAACACGTGATTACGAAACGGGCAATAAACGCATTACCGCATCACTTAGAGTAAGTGACGCTATTAATTCTAATAGCGTGGCAATTCCCTATAACCGCATGCTCGGTTTAACTCATGCAGTAGTGCAACCGAATAGCAAAGGCGGATTGTTTGCCGGGACGGCAGCGATTATTAAGTTAACTGACCGCGATACCGTGCAGCAAACAAGTGCGGCGATGGTGGTTAAACTTGGTAGCCAAGGTCAGAGATTGGCAGGCGGATCCAGAGCTGCAGCCATGGCGATGTTGCGTGAAGCGTTTGAGGATGCGCGCGATTATCGAGATAATAGAGATAGTTTCAATAGAGGTGCTAGGCGTGACTACCCGCTTTCGCGACATGACTTAGAAGCCCTGATTCCGGTTCTAGAAGGGCGTATGCCGCTGATCGTGCATGTTGATCGAGCGGTTGATATTGAGCGGGTTATCGATTTTGCGGCTCTCAATAAGGTGAAGTTAATCATCGCAAGCGCCGATGAAGGCTGGCGAGTAGCTGAAAAAATAGCAGCCAACAAAGTACCGGTAATCATAGACCCGATGTCTAACTTACCCAGCTCGTATGATTCGCTTGGTGCACGTCTCGACAATGCCAAGTTGTTAAACGATGCCGGCGTTACCCTCTTATTCACTGGCGGTGGTAGCCATAAAGCGCAGCTGGTTCGCCAGTCGGCGGGTAATGCCGTTGCCAATGGACTGCCATACAACGCAGCGATCAAAGCAATGACCAGCAACCCTGCACAGGTTTTTGGGATGGATAACATGGGTAATATTAGTGAAGGCTCAATTGCCAATGTGGTGATTTGGTCTGGGGACCCATTAGAGCAATCGACTTCGGTGGAAAGCGTTTTTATTGAGGGAGTAGATCAGCCGCTAGTCAGTCGTAACACTCGACTTAGGGATCGCTATTTTTCTAGGCTTAAAAATAGCACAGGCAATTAAGCAACCCTTGTCGCTCGCTCAAACCAAAATGCTCGATCTATAGGATCGGGCCGAGAATTTTTAGTGGTTACCAAATATTCGTTATTGTTATAGCTAGGGTAGGCATCTATGGCTCCTAGTTAATGTGCTATTCCGATGTTAACGATTTGACCTCTAATTCCAATTTCCTTTTGGCACGGCTAGGGTTCGAAACCTAGCCGCCTCTAGCTAGAAAATGTCTAACTAGAAGCGGTTATATAGTAGCTAATTAGCTGCCGTAACCCGCTGGCATTAAAAATTCCCATGCGGATGTTTCACCGCCTCGTTCACACGGTATTTCTATTACCACCGGTCCGTTTGCAGAGTCATCAACTGCAGCGACTAAGTGTGTTCTGAATTCTTCAAATGAGTTGGCGCGATACGCTTTGGCACCAAAACTTTCAGCGAGTTTTACAAAATCAGGGTTGTGTAAATCTGACCCTACTATGTTGCCATCAAACAAATTGATCTGGTCACGTCGAACATTACCGTAGGCATTATTATTGAAGATCAACAAAATGACGCCGATCTTAAACTGCACCGCAGTGGCTAGTTCTTGAATGCCAAACATGACGCCACCGTCTCCAGCAATCGAAAATACCACCTTATCCGGATTGGCAACCTTCACACCCAGGGCGGTCTGAAAGCCATGGCCAAGATTGCCTTGATATCCCCCAGACACAAATTTTCGGGGTTCATAAACGGGGAAACCGAACCAAGCGGTAAAACCAACTTGTGAGATCTCTTCGACCAGAAAGCCGTCTCGCGGCAATACCTCACGCATGATGTTCAGATAAGACATCTGTGGTTGAACTTTCTGTATCTCTTGTCGACTCTCTTCCTTAATGCGCTTGAACATTTCGACTTTTGATTCAGGAGTAGGTGAGTTAGTTTCCAAGGCAGTCAGCAATGCACGGGTTCCCAGCTTCGAATCGGCAATAATGGGTACTTCGGCGCGCAATCGGGTTATTTGGGTAGGGTCGATATCGATGCGAATTAATTTGCTTGTGGCCACCCCGGTCTGCCATCTAAATGCAGGTAATTCGAGTCGTGAGCCTATGCCTATTATGACATCCACGTCGGGGTAAAGTTTGTAGCCTGAGGCGCAGGTAAACCCATATGGGCTCTCATCTGAAACAATACCTCTGCCTCCGCGGAAAGAAACTACGGGTGCTTGCAGCAATTCGGCCAAAGCAGCAATTTCTTCGCCTGCGTGAATCGCACCGCTACCAACCATAATCATTGGGTTCTTAGCTGACCGAAGCAGTTCGGCAGCCGCTTCAATTGCCGCGGGTTTGGCTGCGTAAGTAGCAGAAGGTAAGTCAGGAAAACTGAGATCAATTGGCGCTTTTTCAGCCAGAATGTCCATAGGGACTTCCAGAGCAACAGGGCGAATACGGCCTGAAGTAAGATGTTTAAACGCAATCGCCATATCAGCTGGGGTCTCGGCAGCATGGTTAATGCGGTCAGCCCATTTAGTAAGAGT
>CAWUWF010000026.1:0-14104 GCA_963925935.1 uncultured Arenicella sp.
CCAAATGACCAAAAAAAAATCAAGTACGCGAAGTAAGACCACTACCAACAAAGTTGCCCCGCCGATGTCGAATCTCGGGGCTGCCAAAACGACTAAGGTTAGTAACAAGGATAGTAACAAGATCAACAAAAAAGCTGTTAAAAAAACGTCAGTAAAAACCGAATCTCGGCGCAGGCCAAGCTCTAGGTCTTCGATAACAACCGCGACCACTGGACTTAAGGTCAGTCTTAAACGAGGGCTTAGGTTTTGGGGTTTACGTTTCGTGATTGTTAGCGCAGTTATGTTGTTTGCTACTACAGCTTACCTGGACGTTAAAATACGCAAGCAATTTGAAGGACAGAAATGGGCATTACCAGCGCATGTTTATACGCGACCGATGGAGCTATATGTTGGTCAGCAACTTGATCTGAAGTTGGTCGAAGCTGAATTGCTTGAGTTGGGTTATCAGGCTCGGCCAGACATACAGCGTGTTGGTAGTTACAAGATCACGATTGATACTCTAGCGATTCATCAGCGTGAGTTTCGCTTTTGGGATGGCCTACAGAGTCAGCAACAGCTTACCATATCGTTGCAGGACCAACAGATCAGCAACATCGATGTGGGCGGTGTTAATTCGCCAGCGAGGAGCATAGAAATAGTACGTTTGGAACCGAGGCTGTTTGGTAGCGTTTCGCCGATGAGTCATGAAGACAGAAGTTTGTTGAAGCTAGCAGATGTTCCGCCGGTGTTAATTAGGGCATTGATCGCGATTGAAGACCGGCAGTTTTACTCTCATTTTGGAATCAATCCAATGGGCATCGCCAGAGCGATGTTGCGCAACATTTCTGCGGGTAGGGTAGTTCAGGGTGGCAGTACTCTCACCCAACAACTGGTGAAAAATTATTATCTAAGTTCTGATCGAACAATTAAGCGTAAGGTAACTGAAGTTATCATGGCTATTTTGTTAGAAGTGCATTACAGCAAGAATGAAATTCTAGAGGCGTACTTAAACGAGGTTTATCTAAGCCAAGCAGGAAATCGAGCGATTCATGGTTTTGCTTTAGGCAGTCAATATTTCTTTGGCCGCCCTCTACACGAATTAGATTTGCCTGAATTAGCGATGCTTGCCGGCATTATCAAGGGGCCCAGTTATTACAGCCCAATGCGAAACCCAGAGCGGGCTAGGCAGCGGCGTGATCTTGTGCTCAAAACTATGCTCGAGCAGCAACTCATAGACGAAACTCAATATGACATTGCCATTGCTAGCAAGCTAAGAATCAGTAATTCAGTCGAACGTGTTGCGCCGCTCTCTTACCCCTCCTTCATGGGCTTTGTGAGAGATAACCTGAAAGACGGTTACCAGCAGGGAGATTTGAGCAATGATGGCCTGCAAATCCACACAACCCTAAATCCACGTATTCAGCAAAGCCTAGAACAGACCGCCAGAATGGAGTTAACTAAGATTGAGAAGGCAAGAGGTATCGGCAGCGATACTCTGCAGATCGCGGCGGTAGTTATACGTACTGATAACGGTGAAGTGGCAGCCATGATCGGGGACAGGAAGTCGAGTTTCTCGGGCTTTAATCGAGCTGTTGACGCCCGTCGGCCCGTCGGTTCTTTGCTAAAGCCATTTGTGTATTTGACTGCGCTTGAATCTCCGTATCGTTATTCCTTGGCGAGCCGAATTGATGACGCCGCCATCACTGTTTCACAGAATGGTAGCCCAGACTGGAAACCTCAAAACTATGACAATAAGGAGCATGGGCCGGTAATGATGGTGGACGCATTGGCTCGCTCTTATAATCTTGCGACCGTAAGGCTTGGTATGCAAGTCGGTGTTTCGAATGTTAGTGCTACCGTCGAAAGACTGGGCTATCAGTTGAATGTTGGAGAATTTCCATCCTTGCTGTTAGGGGCTGTGCCGATGTCTGTGATGGACGTAGCTCAAATGTACTTAAGTTTGGCTTCAGGTGGCTTCAAAATTCCAATCAAAGGCGTTCGTTCGGTGCTTAGCAACACCAATGAGCCACTGGCTCGTTATCCATTAGCCATCGAGCAGGTTGTTGAACCGCAATTCAATTATCTAATTAACTATGCCTTACAGGAAGTCGTACGATCTGGAACAGGGCGAGGGGTACTGAATGGCTTTCGCTACGATTACGGCTTAGCTGGAAAGACCGGCACCACTGACAACTATCGCGACTCTTGGTTTGCCGGATTTAGTGGAAATTACCTTACTATCGTCTGGATTGGCCGTGATGACAATAAGTCGACAGGCTTGACCGGCGCGAGCGGTGCAGCAAAAGTTTGGGCTAAGCTGATGCAGCAAATCCCCTTGCAGCGCCTAGAACTGCCGTATAATGAAGACATAATTTCTCAGCGAGTCTACTATTCCCTAGATAAAGAGCGCCAAGATTGCTCGCTCTCTCGACAATTACCTATTTTATTGGAGTCTCTGCCTTTGCAAAGATTGCCGTGTGCAGAACGAATGCAGTATGATTTCGACGATGAAGATGAACTACAACACTTTGAACCGGGACAACGTCAACAACTTCGCAAGAGCAGAAAGCGAAAGTCATTTTGGCAGAGTATATTTGGCTAATATATTTACTCGCCTGAGGTCAATAACTCGGATGCAGGCTTTCCGACCGTTACGGCTGCTTATTGTTTCCTTACTGGGCCTATCTATAGCTGCCTGTGCCAATACTGCCAGTTCCCCGGAGTCTGCGCGGATACCAGTACAGGTCGAGGACAGGTCAGTTGAAGGCAGGGTGGTAGTCGACGGTCAGGTTTTACCATTGCCCAATCAAGGGTCTATTCAAGTAGAGGAGTTGCCTTCTCAAATTCGAGTTTCACCCGTTGTGCAAGGGCTATTAGCATCCGCCGAGCAACAACGCAGTGATGGTAAGCCTAGCGCGGCGGCTAATTATTTAGAGCGAGCCTTGAGGATAGAGCCCCGTAATGCCATTTTATGGAGTCGCTTGGCAGATATTCGATTCGCCCAAAGCAATTGGCAGCAGGCAATTCAATTGGCCGCTAAGTCCAATACTCTGGCCGCAACGAATCAGCAGTTACGTCGACGAAATTGGTATTTAATGGCAAATTCTTATTCCGCATTAGACAGTCCCGCTCAAGCGCAAAAATATCGCGATAAGCTCAGAAACTTTTGATTAAATCTAACCGGTTAGTGCCTAGGGTTTATGCAAGGGATAGCAGGGCCTGGACTAATTGTTGATCGCTGGCAGTGTCGAGATTTAGCGATAACAGTTTATTTACCCTGTTGGTTAGTTCGTCAATAGTTGCATAGAATGCCGCTCTGCTGCGTTCAGTATCACCCCTCGATCGAGACGGGTCGGGCAAGCCCCAATGAACACTAGGCGTGTTGCCGAACCCTATGGGGCATGTTTCAGTAGCGGCCTGGTCACACATGGTGAGAATCACATTTGGCTGAAAGTGCGCAAAATCATCCCAGGATTGACTACGTAAGCCGTCGCATGAAAAGCCTTTTTCTTGTAAATATTGAAAGGTCAGGGGATGGACTTCGCCACTTGCTTGACTGCCAGCACTGGCTGCTTGTATTCGGCCTCCCGCTAGCTTATTGGTGACTGCTTCTGCGATTATGCTACGGCAGCGGTTGTGGGTGCAAATATATAGAAGTCGTTTCGGTATGATTTGATTAGGCTCGGGAGCAGGCATTTGTTATGTTGTGGCTCAATTATGATGTGGTTATTGTCTAGTTTATTTTTAGTGTAAATTTTAGCTGAAAAATAATCTCTGGCGCTAGAGGGCTTAGCTTTTATTGAGGGTGGTTATTGTTTATAGTATCGGCTTCGGCCAGAAAAAACATTACCGCTGAACAGTTTAACACTAGCCTAAATCAGGAAAACCATCCAAGCTTGAATACTCGCTCACATAATTTTTTGTTATTTAGATCTGCTAATTCTTTGCCCGAAGGCATGCCTAGGGCTAAGCCGAAGCGCCCGTTAACCGCTATCAAATATTGCTGCGTGATACTGGCTATGGTGTCTCTAGTTGCTTGCGATCGAGGGGCCAGCGACGTAACAGACCTGAGCGATGATATTAGCGCCGGAAGCCCTGAGCTAGGCACTGAAGTTACGAATCCAATTGCTTTGGCCGATACCTCAACGCCGACTGCCAAACAACGCACTACTCGCGGCAAAGCGACCAGTCATCTGTTGCTTGGTACCGGCAATGTCAACGGTGTCTATTTTCCGATTGGTGGCGTTATTTGTCGTTTATTGAATCGCCATAAGCCTTTGCATCGAATTCGTTGTTCATTAGAAAGTACTGGCGGGTCTATTTATAATTTGCGTGAGCTGAAGAAGGGCAACTTTGATTTAGTGTTTGCTCAATCTGACTGGCAATACCATGCTTATAACGGGTCCAGTACCTTTGAAGCCGATGGCCCGAATCCTGAGTTACGTGCGGTTTTTGCACTAGAACCAGATCCGCTAGCACTGATTGTGAAGTCAGATAGTGAAATTAAAGGTTTCGATGATTTAGAAAATCGCAGTGTCAGTTTCGGTTATGCCCGTTCCCTACAACATCGAATTATCAATGACCTGCTGGCAGCCAAAGGCTGGGATGATTCAAACTTCAAACGTGTTCGACGAATGAGTGACACTAAGCAGGTTGGCGAACTCTGTGCAGATAAGGTAGAAGCAATATTGTTGCTGACCAGTAGCCTGACAGATTATCTACGTGATCTTGATCAGAATTGTAGTTTAAGGTTGGTGCCGATTGATGGCCCCGAGATCGAAAAAATGATCACGGAAAAACCTTATTACCGCACCGGTCAAATAGGTAAGGGCATGTACTTGGGCAGTAAAGAGAATGTTAAATCATTTGGACTTGGCGCTACTTTTGTTGCAATGCGATCAACCTCACCCAAAGCTATCTATCACGTGGTTAAGGAAATCGTCGAAAATTTCAAAGACTTCCAATTACTACACCCGTCACTGAAGGACCTGAGCATGAAGGAATTGCCATACGCGGGGCTGTCTGCACCATTGCACCCCGGCGCGATTCGATATTACAAAGAAGCCCGGCTATTGAAAAAATAATAGACGAACAGAGATAACGGACTGGATAGGTAAATATAAATGAACGCAGATCACGCCCTAAACAAGTTGCGAGAAGGTAATAAGCGATTTGTTGCTGCCACTGAACATGGTGAGCCTCTAATAAGTAATATTCGTCGCGCTGAATTGGCCTTGGAGCAAAAACCTTTTGCGATAATTCTAGGCTGTTCCGATTCGCGGGTGCCGGCTGAGTTAGTGTTCAGCCAAGGTATGGGCGATTTATTTGTGATACGCGTTGCTGGCAATGTGGTTGCTCCTTCGCAGATAGGCAGTGTTGAATTTGCTTGTCAGCAGTTTGGAACTGAGTTGGTTGTGGTGCTGGGGCATCAAAATTGTGGTGCGATAAGCGCTACTGTCGATTCATTGCTGGGTGATCCAGATGAGATATCGCCAAATATAGCCGCGATCGTAGATCGAGTTACTCCCGCGGTTCATGCTATTGTCGCTGGCCATCCGATTGAAGAGAGAGAAGAGCTATTGCATAAGGCAATGCGTGCCAATGTTGAACAGTCTGTGCAAGGTTTACAGATGCGTTCCAGAATCATTCGAGGTTTAATCGGACAAAACCGACTAAAAGTAATCGGTGCTGAATATTCGATAGAATCTGGGGTGGTTAAATTTTATGAGAAAAATGTATTTAAAAGGCTCTGAAAAAGATAAAATGCATTTTGACAGCAAGCTCTGATTCGGTAAAAGCTTAGATAAGTAGTCGCTCAAGATCCAGTAGCATTGTTAATGAAGTAACTAAAGGTAGAGGTTTATATGGCGGGAATTCCGTTCAGTAATTTGTTTGGTCAATCTCCGATTCGGCCTATCCAAGAACACATCCAGCTTGCACATCGGTGTGCACAGCAATTACTGCCTTTTATTGAGGCCACTATCGCGGATGACTGGTCGGCTGCGAGAGCCCTACATAAAAGTATTTCTGATTTGGAGCATGCGGCAGACGAAGCGAAAACTAATTTGCGGGCCAATCTCCCGAATAGCCTAATGATGCCTGTTGATCGCGGTGATTTATTGTTGATGGTGTCGCGCCAAGATGAGATAGCCAACTTCACCAAAGATGTCGCCGGCATAATGGTCGGCCGACAAATGCGCATGCCGGCTGAAATCGCTGATTTAATGAAAGAGTTCGTTAAACTGGCGGTAGAAACATCAGCGCAAGCAGTCAAGGCCGTTAACGAAATGGATGAATTATTAGAGCTTGGTTTCAAAGGAAGGATTTTGGATTTGGTCACAGAGTTGATTCAGGAGCTGAATCGCCTGGAGCATGCAAACGATGAGTTACAAATTCAGGTTCGCGCCGCGTTGTTCAAAATAGAAGCAAACCTACCTCCTGTTGACGTCATGTTTTTATACAAAATTATTGAGTGGATCGGCGAACTTGCCGATGCAGCTCAAAGTGCAGGTGGCAAACTACAGTTGCTGATTGCGCGCTAAGAAAAAAACGTTAATACACTTCTTCGTTCACCCTACTGAATATTAAAATATTATGGAAATAATTGCTGAGCACGGGTATGTCCTATTAATCCTTGGCTGCATATTCGCCTTCTTTATGGCGTGGGGAATTGGCGCCAATGATGTTGCAAATGCGATGGGTACATCGGTGGGCTCAGGCGCACTGACAGTCAAGCAAGCCATCTTAATTGCAGTAATTTTCGAATTTGCCGGCGCATACCTAGCTGGTGGGGAAGTAACCTCAACTATTCGAAAAGGCATATTGGATCCGTCGCTTATTAATGACCGGCCCGATTTGCTGGTGTTTGGCATGATGGCGGCACTGCTCGCCGCAGGAACTTGGTTATTTATCGCTAGCATGAATGGTTGGCCGGTATCCACAACCCATTCGATTGTTGGCGCCCTGGTAGGGTTCGCAGCCGTAGGTATATCGGTCGATGCGGTTAATTGGGCTAGAGTGGGCACAATTGTCGCTAGTTGGGTGGTGTCTCCTTTGCTGGCCGGCACTATTTCCTTTTCCTTATTTGTCAGCGTACAAAAGCTGGTGCTCGATACCCCAGACCCGTTTAAAAATGCCAAGCGTTATGTGCCTGTTTATATGTTCTTCGTGGGTTTTATGATCGCCATGGTCACCCTCTTGAAAGGTTTAAAGAATACCGCGCTTGATATCGATTTTGGTATGGGAAGTAAGTTTTTAAATTGTATGCCGATTGCCGCAGCGGTCGGCTTGATTGTGGCAATAATAGGCGGCTTAATGCTCCATCGTATTAAAGATGAAGCTGTTGCCGAAGGCCAAAGCCGTTTCGCCAACGTGGAGAATTTATTTGCTGTGTTGATGATCTTTACCGCCGCTGCAATGGCTTTTGCACATGGCTCAAACGATGTTGCCAATGCGATTGGTCCTTTGGCTGCGATTGCCAGCGTCATTGGTTCTGGTGGTGAGATCGCAAGTAAGTCGGCCCTACCACCCTGGATACTAATCCTTGGGGGGGTTGGTATTGTTATTGGTTTATGTACTTATGGTTTTAGAGTGATGGCAACTATTGGTAAAAAAATCACTGAGCTTACTCCCAGTCGAGGCTTTGCTGCGGAGCTTGCTGCCGCCACCACGGTGGTGTTTGCGTCTACTTGGGGGCTGCCTATTTCAACCACTCACACGCTTGTTGGAGCAGTCCTGGGCGTTGGCTTGGCGAGAGGCATTGGCGCATTGAACCTTAAGGTAGTAGGCAGTATTTTTATGTCTTGGGTTGTGACTTTGCCTGCGGGTGCAGGCTTGGCAATACTATTTTTCTTCTTGTTTAAGGGGATTTTTAGTTAGTTTCGATCGGGGCTTATTAAGCTTAAAAAAGGACGACTTAAGGTCGTCCTTTTTACTAGACAAAATTTAGTCTTATTCGGCCTGAAGTTTACATAGCCTCAACTAGAGCGAGTACTTGGTCGACATGGTCTTTGACTTTGACTTTTCGAATTTCATGGATGAGCTTACCTTTGCTGTCAAAGATAAATGTACTGCGTTCAATGCCCATGTATTTTCTGCCATACATATTCTTTTCTTTGATAACACCGAATGCATTGCACAGGATTTCGTCAGGGTCTGATATTAGATCAAAATTGAACGCCTGCTTACTAATGAAATTTTGGTGTGATTTTATACTTTCGCGAGAGACGCCAAGTATTTCTGTGTTGATTTTCTCAAAGTCTTTATAAGCGTCCCTAAAGCCTTGCCCTTGAGTAGTGCAGCCAGGCGTTGAGTCTTTTGGGTAAAAGTACAGCACCAGATTGCGGCCTTTGAGGCTAGTTAACTTCAAGGCTTCATCGTTCGTGGTTGCTACAGTTAGATTCGGTATTTTATCGCCTAGTTGAATTGTCATTTTTAAGATCGAGTTGGTAAGGGTAGAAGAATGGATTTTAGGGTGATTTACTAGCCAAGTATAAAGCTAATCAATGATCTGCCAATGAAGTTTTTCGGCGTGGGCTCGAAGTCTATCATCGGGTGTAACCGCAATGGGATGATCAACCAATTCCAATAAGGCTAGATCGTTGATTGAATCACTATAAAAGTAGCGTTCTTCATATCTGCTCTGTGCCGTGTCCATTCTCACCGAACCAAGCCATTGTTCTAGGCGTTCGACCTTACCGGTTTGAAAGCAGGGCGTTCCATTGCACTTTCCGGTGTACTTGCCATTCAGCATTTCTGCTTGAGTAGCGATTAATGTGGCCACGCCTAATTCATTCGCAATAGGCCTGGTAATGAAGTCGTTAGTCGCTGTAATAATGACTAGTTCATCGTTTTGCAGGCGGTGTTTTTCGATTAGTTCTGGCTTTCCGCTATCGATCATTGGCTTTATTACAGTATCAATGAACTCGCTTCGCCAGGCTTCTAGTTGAGTTAAGCTCCATTGAGTGAGGGGTGCTAGCTGATACTCTAGAAACTTCAGAATATCGAGCGACCCATCTTGGTATTGTTGGTAGAAGTAGTCTTGTTGTTGCTGTTGTTTTTGCGGATCAACCGCGCCGACCTTTGCTAAGAATAAACCCCACGCATGATCGCTATCGCCATTCAAAAGGGTATTGTCTAAATCAAATAGGGCTAGAGCCAAAAGTGTTCTCCTAAATTTTCATTCTATTTCAGAAAATGCTGAATTAGAGACGTGTATTGATGCACAGATTTCAAAAACTATGCAAACCATATAGGTAATTAAGTATCTGCTCTGAATTACCATGACTTGTTGTCTAATTAGTAGCGCATTCAGTCAGTATCATGATTATAATCAAACATGAACAAAGAGTCCGATCAATGTTGAGTGTTATGCATAACTTAGAACCTATATTTGCCAACGATGGGTATCGTCCAAATGTCGGGATCGTGATAACTAATCAAAAAGGTCAAGTTTTTTGGGCGCGCCGCATCAAGCGTGACGGCTGGCAGTTTCCACAGGGCGGGGTTAAGCGCGACGAGACACTTGTTGATGCAATGTATCGCGAACTGAAAGAGGAGGCTGGATTGAGCCGTGATCAAGTTGAGGTGCTGGCACATACAAAACAATGGTTACATTATGATCTGCCGCACCGGTTTCTTAGGCATCAGCTTCGGCGTGCAAGCAATCGTGCGAGTTTTAAGGGTCAAAAACAGGTCTGGTTTTTATTAGAGCTGCTTGAGGATGATTCAGCAGTGAACCTTCAGAGCGGTCTTGATACCCCCGAATTCGACGCTTGGCGCTGGGTTGAAACAGAGTTTGCGCTTAATAATATCGTAGACTTCAAACGTTCTGTTTACCGAAAAGCACTTTCCGAACTTTGCCAATATTTGCCTACTAGCGACGCGCCTACTTTAGCTTAAGATTCTTCTTATGTATTTCAGCTCACTCTATGCTAAGCGATTAGCGTCACGGACGCTTGGCCGCAAAAACCCTATGCTTGCACTGATCTGGTTTATACCGCTAATGGCATCGTTATCTTATGCCTCTGCAGTTCGCGCTGAAAATGTATTGTCGGCTAAAAATATTGCGCTTTCCCTTACCGAGCATGCGCGCAAAAACCGTTTTCCCCATCGACTGACGTTTTCCAATGACCAGAGCGAACAAACGGTTGAAGGCTATGTAAACTATACGTTCGATCAAACTATTCACGATGAATTGGCAGCGGTTTATCTTCGTTATCAACCAGATTATGCGGCCTTTGTTGCAATCGACGTCAAAACCGGTGCAATCTTGAATTTGACCAGTTTTATCAAGGCGAAAGAGCAATGGGACAATCTGGTGATGCGTTCCGACTACCCGGCAGCATCAGTATTCAAAATAGTAACTGCGGCAGCTGGACTTGATATGGGAGTGCTTTCGCCGAGCACGGTAATCCCATTTAATGGTAAATCGACTACCTTGTATAAGAGCCAAGTATTGCGCCATAAGAACAATAAATGGACTCGAAAACCGACTTTAAAAGAAAGCTTCGCGAAATCTGTGAATTCGGTTTTCGGCCAAATTGGTATTTTCAAACTTGGTGCTCAGACACTTCGTGATTACGCTAATAAATTTGGGTTTGAACGGCCACTGCAATCCGACTTTCAATTACCCATAAGTAAAATAGACCTGGACTTTGATAGTAAATTCGAAATTGCAGAAGCGGCTTCGGGCTATACAAAAAATATTACCATAAGCCCTATCCATGCGGCTCAAATGGCGGCCATTATTGCTAATGATGGAAAGATGGTGATACCTTACATGGTTGAGTCGGTGGTGGGTTTGTCGGGACAATTGCTTTATCAGGCAAACACCGAGATTAGTTCCCAGAAGGTTATTCGTGCGACTGCCGCAAAGCAGATGCGGGAGCTGATGCAGGAAACCACTCGAATCGGCTCGGCGCGCAAATCCTTCGCTGGGTTAAATCGCTATAAAGTCTATGACGGCATGAAAATCGGCGGCAAAACTGGGTCATTGACTGGTTATTCGCCCAAAGGACGGCATGATTGGTTTGTCGGGTATGCCGAGAAAGACGGTCGGCGGGTTGCCTATGCTTCACTAATTATTAATAAAGAAAAGTGGTATGTACGCAGCGCATATGTCGCCCGACAATTTATTTACAACTATTTTTCTAAGCCTCCTGCTGTTAGCCGAGAATCGCTCGTTATTCACGGCCCAATGCCCATTAGCAAATATCCTAAAGTACCGGACTTAGCTAATAAGCAATACTAATTATCTCGAATGCGATTGATTAGAGATGTGGTCGACCGATCAAACTCGAAGGCTAGCGAATGAACATTACCGCTATTTTGGCGCACTATATCCGCACCTACAATATCATTAACATGCCAGTCGCCGCCTTTCACTAGATGATCTGGCAGTATTTGCATGATTAGATTCAGTGGCGTGTCTTCGTCAAAGCTAACAACGGCATCCACGCATTCAAGGCTGGCCAAGACTGATAGGCGATCTTGTAATGTATTGATTGGTCTATCGCTGCCTTTGTTCTGACGTTTGACTGATGCATCTGAATTTACCCCTACGATGAGTGCTTCGCCAAGGTTTCTTGCCTGCTCTAAATAAGTGGTATGGCCGCGATGAAGGATATCGAAACAGCCATTAGTAAAAACCAATGGACGAGCCAAATCGTGCAATCTTGTTGCTAGAGATTCGCTGCTCAAGATCTTGTTTTGAGTATTCACTTTAGAGGTCTAAATTTTTGTATATTCAAAAACTTTGACAACTCTGGCGACACCTTTGACCTTACGTGCTAGATCGGTTGCTCTTTGTCCTTCTTCTCTCGTTACAATGCCCATTAAGTACACACTGCCGTCGGTTGTTAAAACCTTCACGCGATTCGCGTCTAGGCCGGTTTTAACTAGCAAGCTGGCTTTCACTTTTGATGTGATCCACGAATCGTTGGTTCTGGCTAACATTGCAGTCTTACCAGTAATTGTGGTTTCATCAACAAGTTGACGAACCCCGCTAATGGCGTTTAGGTGGGCTATCACTTCTTGTTTTGTTGATTCTTGGTCAATCTCACCGGTAATCAAGAAAATTCCATTCCATGATACCTGTTTAATATGTACGCCTGCTCGCAGGGCTTTAGTGGAAATCAGGTAATTCTGAGCAGTCAATTCGATAGTATTATCGTCAACATATTCTCCCGCTGAGCGTCGATCGTGAATAATATCAACTGTGGTAATTACTGCGCCAGCGACTAAAGCCGTTATACAACCGCTTAACAATGTCACGCCTACCGTAGCGACCAGAACTAGTTGACCTATTTTTTTGATTTGTTGTTTTACCAAAATATTCATTATTTTCCTTTAGGATTGTAGAAATAAGATTGTGTTTGACATTATCTCGGTGGCTTGGCATCGGCCAATAAATTCAAGCTAGCCTTGCTTCAGTTTAGTCGAGTATATAGCTATCAATTAACTCGCAGATGCAGTGGATAATTAAACCATGAACCTCTTGAATTCTGGCGGTAACATCACCCTGAACAACGACATTCAAGTCAGACTCCTTGAGTACCCGACCCAATTCTCCGCCACCTTTACCATTGAGTGCAATACAACTAAGCGATTTGTTATGTGCTACAGCGACGGCCTTTATTAGGTTTGCTGAATTACCAGAGGTGCTAATCACCATTAGGACATCATTCTTTTGGCCCAAGGCGCTTACTTGTTTGGAGAATACTTCACTGTAATCATAGTCGTTACCGATTGAAGTAAGCGTTGCCCCATCCGTGGTCAGTGCAATACCCGGGAGCTCACGTCGTTCTCGTTTGTACCTATTTAGCAGCTCCGATGACAAATGTTGTGCATCAGCAGCTGAGCCGCCATTTCCGCAAATCAGTAACTTGCCACCATTCTCAAAGCTTTGATAAATGAGTTTTGCGCAAGCCTGAATCTCAGGTACTAGATGCTGATTGTCTAGAATACTGGCCGCACTGGCCTGAAAGTGTTGGTTTATCAAATTATCTAGCGACTTTGAAGATGACATAAGCGTGTATTGGCGAGGACTAAATAAATTAGACTGAAATTCGTTGCTTCATCGTTCAAGCTTGTCTTAGCTAAAACTAAAATGCATTGTGAATCCAATCATACGTGGGTGCGGATAAATTTCCGTCAACACAAAGTATATCAAATCGGCAGGGACAGTCCGTCTTTTTGTGTTTAATAAGATAGTATTCGGCGGTTCTGCGCAGTTTGTTCTGTTTTCGAGTATCAACGCTGGCCAGAGCCCCGCCGAAGCGTTGGTTCCTGCGATGCCTCACCTCCACAAATACCAGGTACTCCAAATCCTGCATTAACAGATCTATTTCTCCATGGCGACATGAGAAGTTACTTTCAATTAGGCGAAAGCCTTTTGTTTTTAGGTACTTAAGAGCCAGATTTTCGGCGTGATTGCCGACGACCCCGGTTTGATTCGTCATAACTTTTTGTTCCATGTTGACTATTCGGTTGACCACTCGAATTCATCCAGTTTTGTGGTACATGCTCTAGCGGCACTAGTTCATTTTCAGATTCGGCGGTGCCATCTTTGAAACTTGCCCAGACCGGCTGAAACTGAACCTCGCCAGAGGTTTCTACGCTTAAAATGCCCATATTACCCTGAATTGCTTTATTCGGTTGGTTGCGCATTTCTTTAAACTCGGCGGCCAGGCGATAGGCATCGCTGCCCATGGCAAATAGCATATTAAGTTGTCCAGCATAGGGTGCAACATCATTGGATAGCAATACCCAAGGCATCACAGGAAAAGAAGTTCGATCCAAATCGACATTGTTGATGGGATCCTGAATGCCATTATAGATCGGTGACGAAGACAACACTGGTACTCTTTCACCGCTGAAAAAAGTAATCTGAGGCCTAAGGATGCGGCCAGTTTCATTCTCTGAAATCATGAAAATGAAATCGATATCATGTCGTCGATAGGGCGCAAATTCAGGTTTGAAGCCTAGGGTGCTACTTAATTTTCTCATTCGAAATTCACTTTTATTGATTTCAAATAATTGCTTTAATTCGGTGCTGTGATCAAATTGGAGGGGTGAATAGCTGATGGTTCTACTTAGTTTTCCACCATTTGCCAACCAGTGTTTG
>CAWUWF010000027.1:0-18549 GCA_963925935.1 uncultured Arenicella sp.
CAATGATATCGTTTGGCCTAACACCGCTGTTCCATGCAGAACTCCCTTGTTCTACGTTAGTCACAATTACGCCGCCGTCAAGTCCAGAATTTAGCCGCAGATCGCCCAACTCGCTAAAAAGTGCGCCTTCTAAGCGCGGATTCAAATTGATGCCTACCGTCTTATCGACCGCAATACCACCAACACGAGTAGTGATCAATTGGCCAATGCCCGCGCGCATCACCTGCAAACTAAGCGGATCACCGACCCGCAGCACTCCAATCGCATTACGCAAATCGGCGCCGCGAGTAATATTGCGACTATTGGCCCGAACCACAACGTCCCCGGCTTGCACTCCAGCCTGGTCAGCCATTGAACCCTTTTCGACCTTGGTAATAATTGCACCTTGGGTTTGGCTTATGTCAAAGGCTTCGGATAATTCGGGTGTTAGATCTTGAATTCGCACGCCAAGGCGACCACGTTGCACTTCACCGTACTCAACTAGCTGATCCTTAATCTTTAGCGCCATATTGATCGGAATAGCGAAGCCTATTCCTACGTTGCCTCCGCTTGGCGCGACAATAGCGGTATTTATACCTATCAATTCACCTCTTAAATTCACTAAGGCGCCGCCTGAGTTACCCGGGTTGATAGATGCGTCGGTCTGAATGAAATCTTCAAAGGTTTCTATCCCTAAGCCACTTCGACCCAGCGCACTGACAATTCCAGAGGTTACTGTTTGGCGGAGTCCGAACGGGTTTCCTATCGCCACCACAAAATCGCCGACCCTCAAGGCTGCCGAGTCGCCTAGTGGAATCTCTTTTAGGTTTTCTAAATCAACTTGAATTACCGCCACGTCAGAATCTTTGTCGACACCGACTACCGTTGCTAATGCTTCACGCCCATCCTTCAAATTTACGGTAATTTTATCTGCGTTCTGGACTACGTGCGCATTCGTTAATATGTAGCCCTGGGCTGCATTAAACACCACACCAGAGCCAAGACCTTGAAGCTTACGAGCACGCCGCTGTGGCGCTTGTCGCTGCTCAAAAAAGCGTCTGAAGAATGGATCGTCTATAAACGGATTAGGGCGCCGGCGAACTTTTACTTCGGATTCAGTTGAAATATTCACTACTGCATCGCGTACGCCTTCCAACATCGGCGCTAAGCTTGGCAGGGGTTGTCCGTCTACCGCCATTGGCAGCCCAGCAACGGCCGGAAAGCTAGATTGAAAGCTCAGCATAAATGCGCCACACACTAGCGATAGAATGGCGCTGATGCTATTTATCTTAGTCAACTTCATTTTTAACTCTCAAATTTAGTGCGACCCTAAAATGAAGCATCGCAGTTTTTGGTATCGCAGAATTATTGCCAGGTTTTACGGCTTGTTTGCAACCCCATGGGGTACGTGCCCGGTGGGTACATGTTGGCGTGCGGATTCACAGTGCCCGTGTTGATCGTCAAAGAAGATGTCGGCGCCGAATGTCCGTAAAAATTGGCCTTTATCCAAGCCACCTAAAAACACCGCCTCATCAATGCGAATGTCCCAGGCGCGTAAAGTACGAATAACTCGCTCGTGAGCGGGGGCAGCGCGTGCGGTAACAATTGCAGTACGAATAGGCGATTGGTCCGCGGGAAACTCTGCTTGAATCTTGTGCAAGGCCGCTAACATATTACGAAAGGGCCCTCCGGGTAACGGCTTTTTGGCAGCTTTCACCTCATGTCGGGCAAATTCCACTAGCCCTTTACTTTTAAATACTTGCTCCGCTTCATCAGAAAATACAACGGCATCACCATCAAAGGCGATACGTAGTTTATCCTGATTGGCCGAGTCGTCCGACTGATACGACGGCAACATGGTTGCCGCCGCTATGCCGGCGTCTAGGGTGCTCGCTACATCCTCTGGCTCGCTGGATAAAAAAACATCAGCGCCAAAGGGCTCGACATAGCGAAATGGACTCTGCCCACTGGTAAATGCAGCGCGTGTGATTGGCAATTTATGTTTTTGAATGGAGTTGAATACACGCAGGCCAGTGTCGGCACTATTGCGCGAGAGCAAAATAACTTCGACCCGTTCGCGCGCTTCGCCTAGGCTATTCAAGCCCAATAATTTTCTCACCAACGGAAAAGCGACACCGGGTTGAAGCAATTCATTTTCATGCTCAATTTGATAACGACAGTACGCTTCGACTCCTTGCTCTTGGTAAACACGGTGACTTTCTTGCAAGTCAAATAGCGCGCGCGACGAGATCGCAACAACCAGCTTCTGTTTGGCTTGTGCGTCTGAACTCGCGGTATTCTTTTTACTTGGATTCTTAGTCATAGCGTTAATTCTCCTGAGTTTATCAAAGATTTTCTCTGGCAAGACAAAGCTAACAAACTATTTAGTTTCATCAAGCCCAGAAAATAAATCTAAATCTGGCTGCCAGCCACCGACAGCACTAGCGTTGAAAATCACCTGTTTTTCAGATTGAACAATCCCAAGGCAATCAACCCTTTGACGAAATCATTGAAACGTATTCTCTGGCGTGTGGGCGTGCAAACTTTTACAGAAGGCGATCAAATCTTCAGCATCTTCTTCAAAAGTCGGCTTGGGTGCCCGTGATAGCGACAAGGTGAATGTTTTGGCGTTGAAGTCGGGCCCCGCTAATACAATGGGTACATTTGCTTTCTTAGCAAGATAGTAATAGCCGCTTTTTATTTGTGGGTTGAAGCTCCGCGTTCCTTCCGGTGTGATCACGGCGATCAATGCCTCGCTGTCCGCGAATTGTCGTGCGACCGAGTCCACAAAATTGGTGCTTTTCCTACGGTTAACGGGCGCCACACCAAAAAATTTACAAAGGTATTTTAGTGGCCCTATAAAAAAAGCATCTTTGGCAAAAATAGTGAGATTCAAATCAAGCGCCCTGACCACCAACCAACCGTAAACAAAATCCCAATTGCTGGTATGTGGCGCGATAGCGAAAACAAATTTGTCGCCAGCCGGCACTTCACCGACAAACTTCCAGCCAAGCACCTTGAAGTAAACATAGTGACAGAGTTTTTGAATCATAATATTGGCTAATGTCTAGACTGTGTCCAGTAACTATAAGTGTAACGGCAAATATAAACTTGCTTATGAGAAAATTTACCTAACATTGTTCTCATTACGTTTCGCGACCAAACTTTGACTGAACTCAATCAGGTCTGCCTCATCCGCTTCGAAACTTTCCAGCACTGGCCGCGGCAGTTTAATAACCAGCTTCTTGTGTGAGTAATCCATCCCGAGAACAGTCACCCATACATCTGCTGTTTTAGCTAAATGGTAATAACCGCTTTTAAGGCTGTTCATTTTACTTCTGGTTCCTTCTGGCGCCATGCCCGTCCACAAACCTACATCGTTGTCGTAAAGTTTGGCTGCTTGTTCTACAAAATTACTGTTTTTGCGTCTGCTAATAGGAACAACATTAAAATATTTATAAAAAATGGTGAGTGGAAAGAAATAAAAACTGTCTTTACCAAAAATAGTAAGTTGCAAGTTCTCTGCTTTGAGGAACAGCATTGCCATCACAAAATCCCAATTGCTAGTATGAGGTAAGCAGAGCAAAACCAAACGGGGATGATCACGAGGGATTTCTCCTTTAATCGTCCAGCCGAGCAGGCGATATAAAATAAATGCGCAGATTTTTTGGAACACGATAGATTTCTATTATAAGGATGAGTATTTAAGTGGCTTATGTCGAGTGTCGTAGCCACACTAATTAGTCGAACAGTTTGCTCAACTAGTAGTTTTGCTATGCATCCAAAGATACAGTTTCAATAGATTCCTGAACTTTGAAGATGATACAGGACGTTAGCATACACGGGGTTATCTAAAGAGTCCTAATTGAGTGCTTTCTGGCACTAACTCTGAATCCGAATTAGCTTGCGCTTGATCGTCTATTTTCACTAAATTCGCCAATGTCACACCGATTAAACGAATAGGCCGCATCCCAACCTCTGTTTTCTTTAATAGCTCGGGGAGCACCTCCAGTATTTGTGCTTGTGATTGACTTAGTTGTGAATCGGTCTTACTGCGAGTGATTAATTGAAAATCGGAATACCGAACTTTCAGGGTCACCGTAGCAGCACCTAGGTTTCGCTTCTCCATGGATTGCGCCACGCTCAGCGCAAGACGTTGCAAGGTCTGCCATATCTGTTTTTTATCGAGTAGATTATTTTCGAACGTTGTTTCACTACCAACAGATTTTCGCACCCTATGCGGTTTTACTGGGCGATCGTCGATGCCGCGAGCAATATTATAGTAGTACGCGCCCGCCCGCCCAAATTGAGTTTGTAATTGAAGCTTGGTCAGCGCCTTCAGATCTGCGCCTTTATAGATACCTAGAGCTTGAAGCTTCTTTTCAGTTACTTTACCAATTCCGTGAAATTTTCGAATTTTCAATTGTTCGATAAAGAGTTCCGCGGCTTCTGGCCGAATCACATAAAGGCCATCAGGCTTGTCCATGTCGGACGCTATTTTGGCTAAAAATTTGTTATACGACACGCCCGCCGAAGCCGTCAAATTTACCTCTTTCTGTATTTGTTGCTTAATCTGCCTCGCTATATCGGTAGCCGAGCCTGCTTCGCCAGCAAGCTCAGTAACGTCCAAAAAGGCTTCATCTAGTGACAGCGGTTCAATCAATGATGTATAACAATTAAACACCTTATGAATTTTGCGCGACGCTTCTCGATAGGCTTCGAAGCGAGGTGGGAGGAACACCACATCCTTACATAATTTAAATGCTCGGCTAGAAGGCATCGCCGAATGTATGCCAAATTTTCGCGCTTCATAACTACAGGCTGCCACTACGCCTCGGCGCTCTGGACGGCCACCAACAACCACCGGCTTACCCCGCAACTCAGGATTATCGCGCTGTTCGACTGAAGCATAGAATGCGTCCATATCGATATGTAAAATTTTTCGCACCGCGTCTCTCTGCCTGTTAGCGTTGGTTTTATAGCTACGCTATTTGCCAGTCAATATCGGCTTGGCCCAGGGATTGGAAATAGGCATTGGCTTGAGAGAAATGCTTGCATCCCAGAAACCCACGGTGTGCGGATAATGGAGAAGGGTGTGGCGCGCTGAGCACCAAATGCCTTTGCTTGTCGATAGATTGGCCTTTTTTTTGGGCATAGGCCCCCCACAACATAAAAACAAGGTTCTCGCTCTCGCGATTTAGAATCTCGATTATTTTGTCGGTGAATTGCTCCCAACCCTTGCCTTGATGGCTGGCTGCCTGACCCTGCTGCACGCTTAGAACACTATTAAGTAATAGCACACCCTGATTGGCCCACTGGATCAAATTGCCGTGAGTCGGAATGCTGCCGCCTAGGTCGCCAACAATTTCCTTATAAATATTCCTAAGTGAAGGCGGAGTTGGCACACCTTCAGGTACTGAAAAACTCAGCCCATGTGCTTGATTCGCACCGTGATAAGGGTCTTGCCCAAGGATAACGACACGCACACTATTCAATGGAGTCGCGTTTAAAGCGGCAAATACATTCTCGACTGAAGGATAAACAACCCTACCTTCGGCCTTTTCAGCTGCTAAAAATTCAGCCAATTGATGCATGTAATCAAGTTCGAATTCGAATTTGAGATGGTCTAGCCATTGAGGATGTAGTTGTATGCTTCGATATGGCATTGGGATTAATATTTATTCGATTAAGAATGTGTAACTGGATTCTCGTCTGTTTGACCGATGATATGCGCTTGATAAGCACTAAACATGCATTCTAACGTACTTTATTGCCGGATCGAAAAAACCAAGCAAGACTACACAATTTTTAGCGCCGATGAGCTTAAAATTAAAATGGGTGATGGCCAAGGATCCAAACAAAAAACCTTAAGCAAAGCAACATCTCACGCTTGATTAAGGGCACACAAAAAAGCCCGGCTTAGCTGGGCTTTTTTGTTCCGATTTGAGTTGTTAACATTGTCTTTAACATGGCTACGGCTATCTAAGTTGAATGGAAACCTAAAATTTGGCCAATTAATCAGAATATTTGAATAAATTTACCGAAGCGCTCCATCATTTACAAGGTCTAAGCACATCATGCATGCCTGCTTGCTTTATAATGATGACCGAATTAACTAATAATATTGGAGCTAGCAATGATTAAAATTGGCGATGCAATTCCTGACGCTACTATTACCGTGATCGACAACAGCGGTCAAAACAATGTTTCATCAAGCGAGTATTTTGCAGGAAAGAAAGCAGTGCTGTTTGCCCTACCCGGCGCGTTTACACCAACCTGCTCTGAAACCCACCTGCCGGGCTTTGTAGTACAGCATGATGAGATTAAAGCAAAAGGCGTTGATGTAATCGCCTGCTTATCAGTCAACGATTCCTTCGTAATGAAAGCATGGCAAGACACACAAAATGCAGAGCATCTAGCGATGGTCGCAGATGGCGGCGGCGCACTAACAAAAGCAATGGACCTAGTTCTGGACACCGGTGATTTTGGCGGAACCCGTTCACGTCGCTATTCAATGATTATTGAAAACGGCAAAGTAACCCACTTGAACCTTGAAGAAGGCGGTGGCTACGAAGTCAGTGGCGCAGACACGATTCTGTCACAGCTATAGGGCTCAATCGCAAAATAGAATTCCCGAGCTCTCGAAGAGTCAGGCGTAAGCTCGGGAATTTCTAATTGTGTCAGGAACGCCTTTGAATTGCCGCAAGCAGCCCAAAGAGTGAGTGCGAATAGTCAGAACGGAACTGGGTAGCGCTTAATCACAACATCAATCTCTGCCAACACGTCCTCGGACAAGTTGAGCTTCCAGGCATCGATATTCTCTTTCAAATTAGCCATCGACGTCGCACCAATAATGGTGGATGTGACACCGTCGAACTGAAAAACCCAGGCTAGAACCATTTGCGCAAGCGACATGCCGTGACGTTTTGCAATAGCATGATAGTCGGCGATGGCCGCGTGTGAATGAGAGGTATCTCGAAATATTCCATTGCGTTGATTCATCGTCCAACGACAACCTTCCGGCTTAGCGCCATTCATGTACTTTCCGGTCAACGCGCCTCCAGCGAGTGGCGACCAAGGCAAGTACGCTATCTCATTAAATACGCAGGTCTCCATAACGTGAGGCGCGTCGGTTAAGTGCAGTAAACTGAATTCATTTTGTACTGACACCATTTTTGGCAGATTATGCTGCTCTGAAATGCGCAGGTACTCATTGATTCCCCAAGGTGTATCATTCGACAATCCACAATGCAAAATCTTACCTGCATCGACGCATTCGCCTAGGGCGGTCAGAATATCAAGATGGTCTTCACGCTGTTGCGCAACATCAATTTCAGTATGCTTATAGGTACCCGGCCAATGCTTGGAGAATTGAGGCGCCGGGCGATTTGGCCAATGCAGTTGGTAAAGATCTAGATAGTCCGTTTGCAAGCGTTGCAATGATCCATCAACCGCCTTTTTAAGGTCCGCGCCAGTAATCTTGCTTCCCTCGCGTAACCAAGGCACGCCGATTCCACCGATTTTCGATGCCAAAACAATATCTTTGCGTTTAGCCGCATTATTACTCAACCAATTACCAATGAAGGTTTCGGTATGACCATAGGTTTCCGGCTTGGGCGGCACTGAATACATCTCAGCGGTATCAATGAAATTGATTCCTTGCTCCAAAGCATAGTCAATTTGGGCATGTCCATCAGCCTCAGAATTCTGTTCGCCCCAAGTCATTGTGCCAAGACACACCCGGGATACCTGCACGCCGCTACTGCCTAATTTTGTATAGTTCATTAATTTCGTTAATAACAATGGTTGAGTTGAAAATTTGAATCGGTCTTTAGCCGCTCAAGTAGAAAGCCTACGCTTGATAGTCCCAACTGCGTAACTTAGCTAGCATGGGAAAATAGATCGCCAGTTTAATCGGTCTATCATCAAGCTTACTCATTAATGCCCCATAGTTTTGTAACTGAGGCCGATGACGTTTTTCTACTTGTTCGTCTACGAATGAATCTATGTCTTGCACATGGGTTAAGGTAGTTTTGTAGTCTACAATCCAGCGCGTGTTGTTTTGGTCAACGAAGGTGCGGTCAATTCGATAGGTTTTGACCAAACCTTGATGATTGCTGCCAATAGCATATTCATTATTTTGTTCAGGATAGTCAGCAAATAAAAATGCTGCCTGACTGTCATTTTGAATATTCTCTAACGCAGAACATAAACGCTCTACGCCATAGGAAAGGCGCGCTGAGGGAACCCTAAGAGCTCGAAGTTCGGCCCGCCATTGATTTCGTAATTGATCGTCGGCTTTAAGCTCAAATAGACGAGACTGATTGAATTGCAGCCACTCATGCATTACCACGCCAACGGCCGTTGCAACTTCAGTCGACCATTCGAACTGTATTTGTGTGCGTTCAGCATCCGCTTCTTGCGCGCTTAACTGATTCGCCGCTTGCCAGTTAACTGGCACACCCAGCGCCACTCGATAATCAGCAGGCAGTCTAGACAGACTCTGGTCAAGGACCTCATCCTCCACCTCTGATTGAACTGACTCCACTAAGCCACAGTCAGCGATGAAATCTGCTTCAGTAGCACGCCAAATACTGGCCAGCAGAGTATTTGAAGAAGGCTTTGCTATCTCACCGCTTTCTTGGTTCTGTGCAAGATACGATAGCAATATTAATTTTTCTTCTGCTCGGGTACAGGCCACATACATCAATCTAATTGACTCATTGGCAGCACGCTTTTTATCGAGTTCTCGCAAATAATGAAAATGACTACCTGGTTTATCTTCTAAACGCAGAGGCGCTAACAAGAGTTGCGATTGTCCAGAGTTGGATTGGTGTTCTGCCCACATCATCATTTCTTTATTATTGGCACCGGTCGATCGGCTTAATGTAGGCAGTATCACTGTATGATATTGCAGGCCTTTAGCCTTGTGCATAGTGCTAACAATTAAGCGTGCGGTCGGGTCACTGGAAGGCTCAGCATAGAGCCTTGCGATTGCTTGATCTAACTCCGTCAAAGAAGGCAGATCACCACCACGCTGTAATTCCTGAATTAAACCAAATACCGTTTCGACGTCTTGCTGAGCCACTCCTAACAAGGTGGCTTCGCCGCCTAAGGCCTGCCAGGTCCAGCGCGTCAAGTTGGCTAAGTCAACTTGCTGACGTTGTTGCATGGCTTGGCCCATGATGCTTACAAAACGCCGTAAGCGTAGCCAACTGTCCGGCTCTAGCGCTGGCTTTGTTGCAGCTGCGATTTGAGACAATTGTTGCCAGATTGTCAGCTGCTTGTCATTGAGTAATTGCATCAACTCAGTCAGCGTCAGACCACACCATGGGCCGCGAAGTAATGCCATCCATGACACTCGATCATCTTCTCGACATAACGCCTTGAGCAAGGCAACCACATCGATGACCGCTTGCTGATCCTGCAGTGGTTGAATATCCACGCCTTGATAGGCAATGCCATTTGCTTGAAGCGCTGGAACAATTGTTTTTAATTGGCTGCGTGCACGAACCAATAATGCTACTCGCGCTTGATCATTCGGCAACGCTTGAATTGCTTTGAGTACCGCAGCAACCGTCGCCTGAGTTTCGTCTGCTTTATTAAGACTAAGGTGGGTTACGACGGCGTTTTCGCTTTCTTCGCTATTTGAGTTTGAACTCGCCGAAGAATATGCAATGGCCCCGCTTAATACGTCATTGGCCTTGGGAAAGCTGCCCTCAAACGTATTATTGAACCAGTCAACCAGGTTTGTTGATGAGCGGAAGTTTTCGCTCAGAGTTAAAGACTGAATATCGATATTTTCAAAAACTTGGCTATTAGCATTTTCTGCAACACGCAGAAACAAACTAACGTCGGCTTCGCGAAAGCGATAAATCGACTGCATGGGATCACCAACCAAAAACAGAGTCTTGCCTTGATCCTCTGACCAACCTTCGGTCAGTCGCTTGAGAAGCTCGATTTGCCCATGCGAGGTGTCCTGAAATTCATCTACCAGAATATGCTGCAATTGGTAGTCCATTCGTAATGCGAGGTCGGTGGGATTGTCTAATTCCTGCAATGCGAGATTGGCACGTTGCCCAACTTCACTATGATCGCATTCGCCCGCAGCACGAAATTGCAACTGCAATAGACCGGCCAGGGATTTAAGAACCTCTTCTAGCGAAATCAGGTACTCCCAATCACTTTTGCTAAATCCTTGAGTCGGAATATGATCGACTGCAATCAAAGCGTCTCTCAGAACCTCGTCATCTTCGAGTTCCGACAATAGGCTTTTAAAACGATCTATATTGGGGTCGCCCTTTGGAAACCCGATGCTTTTATTGACTTGCTTACGGATTGTGGCGCCCTTTCCACAAAGGAAAATACGCAGCGCCTTCCACTGCTCTATGCCCAGTAAGCGCACTGATTTATCAAATGTTTCGAAACCTTTGAGTGGGGAATCTTGCCCCTGTTTTGGCTCGATGTTGGCTGCAGCGTGCTTTGCCAAATCTACAATTTCAGTTAATAGGTGTTCGCCGATTAAGCCGCTCAATGCAGCCAACTGCTCATTGCAAACACTCAACCAGGCGTACTCTAAACTTGCCTGCAAGGCGTGCAAATCATTCGCTAGAAGGTGCCGTAACCACTGGTCGCGCTTGGCTAACATTGAAACAAACAGGCGGCGGGCGCGATTGTAGTCAAAGTCCATCTCTAACATCACCGTCTGCAAGCAACGCGTTAACCTAGAATCGCCTTGTAACAGCTCCGAAAACAATTGCTCTACCGCCGCTGCGTAATGTTTTTCTGCATTGTCGGTGGTGCGTGGCTTATCGCCCAGGCGACTTAACCAAGGCATGCTGGTGGTCAATCGTGCACTGAACGCATCAATCGTGAGGATTTGTAATTGATGCGGTGAGTTTAATAAATTCCAGCCCAATTGCTTATCTCGTTGCACCACCACCCAGGCCAGATCAATGCCCTGTTGCTCGAAAGCATCGCTACTTTTCTCGTTTCTATTTGCCTTATTGATGAGCTCAAGAACCCGCTCACGTAATTCAGCTATCGCCTTGCGGGTAAACGTAATTGCCAGCACTTGTTGCGGTTGCTCTACAGTGGCTAACAAAGTCAGCATTCGATAAACCAACAAGCCAGTTTTGCCTGAGCCCGCTGGCGCCTGCACGATAAACGATGCTTCAGGGTTTAAGGCTTCACTACGAGCCAACGCGTCACTAATCACCTGTTTCTCCTAGCTCTGATGGGGGTACTTCTGGTAATTGCGAAAGGGCTGCAGTGCGATCCCGCAACTGAGAAACTCGACAAACTGCCTGCAGTTCACAATAGTCACAAGTTTGTTCGTCAATCGGATTTACTTGGGCATGGCCTTGCAAGAAATCGTCGGCCAAGCTTTCAAACAACTGGGGCCAACGCGCACGTTGCTCATTCCACTGCGCCTCGCGTTTTGTAACAATACTGCTGCTCGGCTTTAAAATATCGGCCTCACAAAGCTCCACAAATTCCGGCTTGGACTGTTGCACTTTAGCAAAGCTAATGCCAGAGACTGGAGAGGCCTCAATCTTGTCATGACATAAAGCATAGAGAGGCATTTGCGGACTTTTTATCCGCTCACCGGTCCAGTCATTACGATTGGCCGCTCCGGTCTTATAGTCAATAATTAAGCTACGCCCGTCTTCAGTTAGATCTAATCGGTCAACGATATAGTCAAAGGTGATACCCCCTATGTTGCCAGTGCCCGCTGCTTCGCGCTCGACCACGGAGAAACCTATTGGCCGGCGTTTTTCAATTTCAAGCCAATTTGTCAGCAAGGCTCGTAGTCTTGGCTGCTCATAGCCAAGAAGTAGTTTTTTATCGTCACTGAGCTCTAAACTAGGGTCCAGACAAATGCGCTCCACAACATGCTTAATAGTTTCTTGCAAGCTACTGTCGTCGAGTTCGAGAAGCCGGGCTTGAGTCTGCAGCTCGCCCCAGATGGCATCTAATAGAATGTGCACAATATTGCCGCGATCCAAGCTGTCTAAACCAAATTCGGCTTCATCCGCTCGCAAAAAACCGAGCCGATGGGTAACAAACCCACGAAACGCACACAAAGATTGGTTTTGGAAGATTTGAGTGCCACCGCTAACCATTTTTGAACTTGGCCATGCAGGCCCTTGGCTGTCCACATAATGGTCAAGAATTACCGTTGGGCTGGTGAGTTCAACCTCAGGTGCTACGGCAAAGTCTTGGTTTCGGAATAGTGGTGATACCTGGTTTGTTACTTCACGATCCCTATCATGATGCTGCGCATAACTGACAATATGATGTTGGGCTGATGCGAATAGGCTGGTCAGTACCTGCTCAGCTTGTTGAAAGCTTTTGTCTACGCTGGCATTGGGGTAGTCACGGGTTCGCAAAATACTATTCGATACAAAAGCATCGGCCTGTGGTGGCACTGGATATGCCTGATCCATCGATAATAAAAAACAACTATCGACTGGCCTACCAATCGCTTCAAAGATTCCAGAAATCAATATCGGCGATGCAGCTGCCTGAGGCTGAAAAATGGCATCGCGCGCCATCTGCCGCAGCACTTCTGAAGCCCGCGCTAGGCCCAATCGTTTCTGCACTAAAGCTAGGCCCGCAAACTCTTCTAAAAGGCTCATCCAACGGGTGTGTAGTTGATATTGCGCACTATCCTGAGTCTGGTCGTCAACTTGCGTATGCCAGCCCCAGGCCTCCAACCATTGATTAAAGGTGATTACCCAGTCGGCAAAACTCAATGCTGCAAAACCATTGTTTTGCTTCTCTGTGCTGAGCTTCTGGGCTAGCGACTGGCGCAACTCAACTAGGCTGTTCAGAGCCTCTAATAATTTCGTTGATTGGAGTGGTTGCTGGCGCGAGCTTAAATAATCTAGACATTGTTGATAAAGTTCAGGCAGGTGATCAACGCTGATCTGACGAATCCTTTGGCGTTGCAGCCAGCGCTCAAACAACCGGCATTCCTCGCTTGAAGCTCGACAAAGCCCTAGGAAACGATTACGCAATAGGAAACTCAAATCTGCGACCGTCGTTCGATTACTCAACAATTTGAGTACGCTTAGCGCAGTTTCAATTGCCGGCCATTGCTGCAAAGGCTGACCCAAACTAAACCGGTAGACACTTGGTTCGAGGCGAACCTGCAAGGGCGAAACACCAGGATAAAAGACACTCCTAGCGATTTCTTCTACCGCAGAATAGCGTGTCTGTAGGTCTGGAATAACGATGTTTATTTTGGTTTCTGGGTTTTGTTCCACCAAATCACGCGCCTTTTCAAACGTATTTCTTAGTTCTTCTTTGGTGTTCGAATATTGCCAAAAAACCCTATCGGCAGCCGCTTCAGGTGCTGGTGCGAAAAGGTCCTGGTCGGCGGCTTTATCGCTTAGTGCGCCTTGTTTAGTTAGGGGGCCTTGGTACTCGACGCTGCATGCCGATTGTTCGGCTAATTGGTTTAACTTTTTTTGGCTGCTGGAAATCAAGTCATAGCAATACCAAATGGTTTTTGAGTAAGGCGCAGTAGCCCCAATCGCAATCAGATTTTGTTGCAGTTGGCCCTCATCCATTAAACCTTTTTTCTTCAGTAATAAGGAATAATCAGCGACCCAATTTAGAAACTGTGCGGTATCTGCAACATGTTCATCGACTAAATCATTGGGGCTCACATCCCAATCGTTCATCAACCGCCAGCTACGCTGCACAGCGCGCACAGTTTGCTGCACATCAAGCAAGGTTAAGGCTTTTTCAAGTCGCTTTGAAGACTCAACTACTTGAGTCCAAAGTAAGGTGGATTGGCGTGCAGAGACAATGGTGTGTGCGCCGCTATGGCTAGCGACTTGATCTCGATTATGCAGCCACAATACCCTTAAGTAGTCTTGCCACAATAGAATGTTTGGGGCCTCCCATACGCTGTGTCCTTGGCTAATGTGCAGATCCGCTATTTGCTCCTTTAAGGTGTTGGCCAAGCTTCGCGTTGGCACTATGACCGCGGTTGATTGAGTTAAATTTTGCAGCCATAGTTCATCCATGTCTATAGTTTAGCACCGCTGGGCTCAGTTCTAATAACTGACGTGAAAAATAGACCAAAAAAAAGACGACCAGAGGTCGTCTTTCTCTTTTAATTGAGCTTACTGGTGCAAATTAGTTTAAACCGGACATATAAGCCGCTAATTGTTTAATCTGAAGCTCCGAAAGGCCAAAAGCGATGCTTGGCATAATGCCGTTAAAACCCTGCCGTTCGCCTGTTTTATAAGCCAGTAATTGTGACTCTAGGTATTCTTTATGTTGAGCAGAAACTCGAGGATAATTCTTAGGGATACCGTGGCCGCTTGGACCATGACAACTCATGCACGCAGAAATACCACGCTCGGCGAAACCACCTCGATAAATAGCTCTGCCTGCTTCGGCGAGTGCAACGTCTTCATCCGTCATGATGGCATTGGCTTTAGCTGGTAGTGACGCATAGTAGGCGTCTAAATTAGCCATATCTGCATCACTTAAGCCAGCCGCTTGACCAGCCATGATTGGGTTGCCACGTTCGCCTGATTTAAACGCTTTTAACTGCGCTGTAATATAACCAGGAACCTGCCCAGCAATGTTTGGGTTAATCGGGATCGAACTGATACCTTTCGCACCATGACAAGCAGCGCAAACCGCAGCCTTGCCTTGGCCGGCCGAAGCGTCGCCCGCAGCCTGGACAGTGCTGTTAGCAATTATCATTAGACCAACAACGATGAGTATTTTTTTGAACATATAGAGCCTCCAAATTAAGCTCGAATAAAGGTATCACGGATTCGGTTGAGGTTTATAGCATGTCAGCGCTTTTGCCTCAAGGGCTGAGCTAAAATTACTCTCCAAGCGATGGTTTATACAGGGTATTAGAATGTAATTACTAAAGCAGCCTCTGATTAAGTTTATTGCACAGTATATTGGATGATTTGTTGCTACAATTCGGACATGCAAGAATCCCCAGAAAAAGAACCTTCAAGCGCCAGTTCCAAAGCTCAATTACCTGAAATACTCAGGAATCCAGAGTTCTTACTAGGTGCCGCTGAACCACATCAGTTTCCGCAAGACGAAAAGATTGAAATCGCTTTTGCCGGCCGCTCTAATGTTGGCAAATCCAGCGCGATAAACGCCATTGCTAACCGCCGCAAATTGGCGCGCACCAGTAAAACACCAGGCCGCACTCAGCAGATCAATTTTTTCTCATTAGGAGAAGATGCACGATTAGTAGACTTGCCCGGTTATGGATTTGCACAGGTACCTCTAGCCATCAAAAACAAATGGCAGAAGACCATTCAAAATTATTTGGCAGAGCGGAAGAACCTTGTCGTATTGGTGCTGTTAATGGATATTCGTCATCCACTCACCGATTTGGATCAACAAATGGTGGATTGGGCCTGTGAGTCGGAACTACCAACTCAAATTCTATTGACCAAAGCAGATAAATTAAAGCGCGGTAAAGCTGCGGCAGCTGTATTGCAAGTAGAGAAACGCCTGTCGACTATGGGTGGACAGTTCGCAGTAGAGCCTTTTTCATCGCTAAATTATACCGGCGTCAGCCAAATGCGGAGTCAAATGGCTGAGTGGGTCGAAAGTCAAAATAGTTAATTAGCGCTTTGTTCAACAATGCTCATGCGCGCCGAGCCAGCTTGGCTTGACTGAAACCACTTTGGTTTACTAACCTTCGTAGATAATCTTCCACTGACCTAGTGAGTTTCGTTGCCAATACTGCTCTTGGTCTTTTTCGCCGACAAAGTCGTTGCTCAAATAATGTTGCTTAAACTTAACGATAAACATATCGTCTGCGCCTGGATAGATAAATAAGCTATCAATATCTAGGCTGATTTGAATAAACGATTTTGACTTATTCTGGCTGATTTTTCGCTTAGCCCAAGACTCATAATCAACACTTCCAAAATTCATTTTATCGCGTGAATAGTGTTTTAAGTATGCGTCCATGTCGAGGCTTTCCCAATCACTTCTCCAGCTCTCTAAGACCTGTAAATAGCCTTGTCGGCGGATCTCCAGCTCAGGCGCATCTATCCATTCAATTGAATCACTGAGAATTACCGGGGGCCTAGCATCCGCATCAAGGTATTGCTGAATATCCAATAGATCATCATTGCTTAACACAAAACAACCTTCGCTAGACCAAGGGGCACGCGCGTAAGTATCAGAAGGCGTTCCATGTAGCCAGATTCCGTAACCAGTGCGCTTTAAAGATTTGTCATAGCGGTTTGGATAGTCGATAGGGAATGCGCCTTTACCGTAAAGGTCTGGCAATTTCTCACCCTTGATATGCCTAATAATAGAATACACACCAACTGGGGTTTTATTATCGCCTTCTACTTGTTTGCCATAACCCGCCTTACCGACGCTTAAGTAGTAATCTCTTATTAGGCTAGCCTGGCCGTTGTTATTTTGGTACAGATATATCCGCCCAAATTGTAAGTCAGCTACTAATACATACTTATGGCTACCCATCATGACAAGATTAGCGGGAACTAATTTGGCCGCGGTTGCTTGGTGAACTTGATCATGCAACCAGCGGTTCCTAATCTGGTGTTTAAGGCCAATTAGCTGCTTAGATTGCTGAGCTGTTGCAGGGCCAAGTTGCGGCTGATGCGCAGACATGGCGTTGAGCACATCAGCTCGAATAAGATGCCCTACTTGGCTTTTAGGAAACTCGCCTAGATGCTGATCCGCCAATTGCAGTGCTGTGTCCAAGTCGCCCTGCTTAAGCACCCTCACAACGTTCAACAGTGACGTTTCATACCCTGGCGCGGCTATTGCCGCGCTAGCGCCTAACAATAGCGTAAAGCTAAATGCGAACAGCAAACCCATGGCTTTGACAGCCTTACTAAATAAATAAACGTTCATCGACAGGACTAATTAGGGGCTTTAAGTTTTTGCTGAGGCGTTTCAGACAGCTCAATGCTTTCCAAAGCCGGCAAAGCAACTTCGGTGATGACTTCAGTTTGATCCACTAACGCGCTTCGATATGCGTTGGAGGCCAAGGCACCTTGAACCTGTTGTAAGCTGGAAAATAGTGCAGCATAGCCCTTATGCGCTTGCAAACCCTGCAGCAAGGTAGCTCGAGCTGCAGATAATTGACCGTTCGCGGCTTGCAATGACGCCAGGTTCGCATATGGTTCAGGCAATTCAGGATACTGCCCGATCAGTTGCAACAAAACGCTCATTGCTGACTCAGAATCGCCTTGTCGGATAGCCTCATTGGCAGCTTGGAAAGCGAGCTGTATTTGGCTATTCGCTGACCCGCTGTCGCCTAATACGCCAGCACTCGCAATGGCAGCAACGCTCTGATTGTCTGGCTCTGGGCTTGGCATGACGTCTCGAACAGCGCCATTAACGACGCCCACAATTTTGCTGCTTGAGTCGGTTTCATTTAGCTTTGTGATGTACAAAATAAGAACCGCACACGCCACAATTACCACAACAAGGTATTTTGAAATGACGGGGGCATTTTTCAACAAACGATTTTTCAACATATTAATTACACAAAAAAGTCGACACTAGCGGTCTTTGTTAAGTGAATTGAACAGCGGCCGGAGCATGGCGCTAATGTGCGGCAGACCAATTGTCACCCCGAGCAGCATCCACCACCAAAGGAACCGCAAGGTCAGCAACTCCCTGCATAATTTCACAGACGCTAGCCTGAAGTTTTTCAGCCTCACTGCCAGCCACTTCAAATACCAATTCATCGTGTACCTGCATGATCATTCGGGCATCAATAACGTTGCTACGCAAGTAACTATCAACTTCAATCATTGCGCGTTTTATCACATCCGCTGCGGTGCCCTGCATCGGTGCATTAATTGCGGTGCGTTCGGCGTATTGGCGCACGTTATGGTTTTTTGCATTAATATCTGGGAGATACAACCGGCGCCCGTAAACGGTCTCTACAAAGCCGTTTTCGCGCGCAAATTCACGGGTGCTTTGCATATACTGCTTAACCCCAGGGTATTGCTCGAAGTATTGGTCCATATACGCCTGCGCCTGCTTTCGGTCGACACTCAATTGTTTGGCCAAACCAAATGCCGACATACCATAGATCAAACCGAAATTAACCGCCTTAGCATGACGACGTTGCTCATCAGTCACTTGCTCAAGATCAGTTTCAAATATTTCAGAGGCCGTGGCCCTGTGCACGTCTAGATCATTATTAAAGGCGTGCATTAAACCATCGTCGCCCGATAAGTGCGCCATGATTCTAAGTTCAATTTGAGAATAGTCAGCGGCAATGATGACATTGCCTTTATCCGCGATAAACGCTTCTCGAATACGTCGGCCTTGCTCGGTACGAATTGGAATGTTTTGCAAATTAGGGTCGCTCGACGATAAGCGTCCTGTGGCCGTTACCGCTTGATGATACGAGGTATGAACTCTTCCAGTACGCGGATTGATCATGGTTGGCAACTTGTCGGTATTGGTCGACTTTAACTTTCCAAAACTTCGATGCTCTAGAATCAACCTTGGCAACTCATGCTCGACGGCCAACTCTTGTAACACGTCCTCAGCTGTCGATGGCGCACC
>CAWUWF010000028.1:0-4970 GCA_963925935.1 uncultured Arenicella sp.
TTTTTCAATACAGGCGATCTCTACACCACTTACTATTCGCTTGATCATACCGCCTAAAACGCGCCCTGGGCCGCTTTCAATAAATTGATCGGCGCCTTGCGCATGCATCGCTTGTACCGACTCAACCCAGCGTACAGGAGAATCGAGTTGGCTAACCAGATTGGATGCGATTGCCGCGACGTTTTCAGCAACGGTAACACTGTAGTTATGTATAACCGGAATCTCCGGCACCGTGATTTCAATAGTCGAAATCCGCTCGGCCAGGCGTGCTGACGCAGACGACATTAAACTGCTGTGAGCTGGAATGCTAACCGGCAGCGGTAGGGCTCTACGAGCTCCTGCATCTTTCATCATTACCAGAGCACGTTCGATGGCGGCTGCACTGCCGGCAATAACGACTTGACCTGGGGCATTGAAGTTGACGGCCTGTAGCACATCACCTTGTGCAGCGCTGGCACATACTTCGCGAACTTGGTCATCTTCTAGACCGATAATAGCGGCCATGCCACCCTCGCCCGCCGGTACTGCATCTTGCATATAGCGACCGCGATCTCTTACTAAGGCAACGCCGTCTGCAAATGATATTGCACCTGCGCTTACCAATGCGGTGTATTCACCTAAGCTGTGGCCTGCCATCATGCTGGGAGAAGCGCCGCCTAAGCTTTGCCAAACTCGCCAAGCAGCTACACCAGCAGTCAATAATGCGGGCTGGGTATTCTCGGTTTGTGATAGCTGCTCTATTGGGCCTTCTTGCGTCATCGCCCAAAGATCGGTGCCGAGGACGTCAGAAGCTTCAACGAAAAGCTCTTTGACTATGCTGTGGCTTGCAGCAAGATCGCTCATCATGCCGACAGCTTGAGAACCCTGGCCAGGAAATACGATAGATAGAGTCATGATTGTTTACTTTAGTTATCTATTTTATCTTGTTGAAATACAAGAATATTATTAGTTTCTTATGAAGTCAGCTTCTGAATACTTTCGCTTATATGAGTAATTACATCCATTTCAGCTTGCCTGCTAGCCTCTTCAATAGCGTGTAAAAAACCAAGTTGGTCTGCGCCGCCATGACTTTTTACCACAATGCCATTCAAACCGATTAAGGTCGCGCCATTGTGCCTTCTGGGGTCAAGCCGATAGCGCATTTTAGCGAAAATAGGCGTACTTAATAAAGCAATGATTTTGGTCCACCATGAACGCGAAAATTCTTCGCGCAGAACACTTAAAATCATTGAGGCGGTGCCTTCACTCGCTTTTAAGGCAACATTACCTTCAAAGCCATCGGCGACGATGACATCAACTTTACTGGAATAGATTTCATCGCTTTCGATATAGCCAGCGTAGTTCAGATTACTGTTGGACAACAAGGTAGACGCCTTCTTAACTTTTTCGCTGCCTTTGATCTCCTCTGCACCAACATTCAGCAACGCAACTGTGGGGTTTTTTTTATGATCAACAAACTCGGTGAGCACCGACCCCATAATGGCAAATTGCAGAAGCATTTCGGGAGTCGAGTCTACGTTAGCGCCCAAATCCAACATATAGACTATATTATTTGGGTCTTGACACGGTAAGGTTGAAATAATCGCAGGTCGATTAATACCAGGAATGGTCTTCAATACAAAACGAGCAGTCGCCATCAGTGCGCCAGTATTGCCTGCGCTTACGCACGCTTGCGCAGTGCCCTCTTTAACAAGATTGATTGCGACTCGCATCGACGAGTCCTTTTTCTTCTTTAGCGCCAGTGCCGGCGATTCATCCATTTCGACCACCTGGGTCGCTGCGACTACCGCCAAGCTTCCCCCAGTGACTAAATCGCCTCCGTTGTGCTGTCTGATCAAGGTGTTTATTTGATCTTCTAAGCCAACCAGAATTATTTTTAGGTTCTGATGCTGAGTGAGTTTTTTTTCTTTAGCCTCAGAACCTTCACCAGCTGAACCATTAAGAAAGGAAATCGCCGTGGGAACGGTAACTGTAGGGCCAAAATCGCCACCCATCGCATCAATCGCAATAGTGGTTTTTATAGAGTTATTTGACATCAAATAATGGGCTTTATTAGATGGGATGAAATGGAAGAGATACGCATACTTTAAACTAAAAAGGCCTCGCTATTCGAGGCCTTTTTAATAATTCTTGAAAGTATCTAACTTGCAGTTTTCACATTAACTACTTTCTTACCACGGTAGTAACCGGTAGCGGTCACTTGGTGGCGACGATGCATTTCACCTGTCATTGAATCAGTCGACAAAGTCGGCTCGTCCATTGCATCGTGTGAACGTCGCATACCGCGTCTTGAAACAGATTTTTTACTCTTTTGAACAGCCATGATTAACCTCGCTGATAATGTTTGTTGGTCGAAGCCTTAGATCAATTACTAGGCACTTTTTCAACAAACTAAATGTTGTGTCAAATTTGGGGCGAATCATATAGTTTGATCCCGCTAGTGTCAAAGCAATATCAGCCTTTTTTATACTTATCTTGGCTAACATTCGACTCAGCTATTATAGCAAAGCAAGAGCAATCAGTCACTTGGGGTTACACCTATATTGGTGTTGTTCGAAGCCTGTCTATGCTCGGCTTCGATTAGACTGAATATAAAACATTTAGACTTGATTTAACGCATGATTAGGCGGCTGTTTTTTCAATGTTTGCCTGCTCAACTCGTTCTTGAAGATGCGTAAAGAGCTCAAGAAAAACTTCTTCAATTTTTAGATAGTTGGCCTCAACCTCTACAATTGCGCCAGCCATGTTGTTCTCAAACCGAATACGTTTGCTTACCAGGTCTATGGTTTTCCCAATGCCACTCATGGTTTCGTAGCTAGTCAGCCAATTGTGTTCACGCATTTTGCCCACAACATAGTGCATTCGCGGTGGCATCCAGTGCATACACTCACTTAAGCCGACATAGCAATCATCAATAAACGCATTGAAGTCGACCGAATCAAAGCGTTGCCAATGTTTTATTAGAAAGTAATCAAAGGCAATATCTGTAATAACGCCTGCATAACGCCGTCGCTCATCAGAAAACAAAGGTCGAAGCTGTTTAACCGGTAAAAACTTGTCAGTTGCTTTGTCTACCAAACGATGATTATCAATGCCCAGCAATACCTCCTCAGGCAATTGAGCTCGAAGCCCGGCGTTAGGCTTAAAGTCGCCCATCAGATTACCGGTGAGGGACATTGGGCTGCGGGTGGAAAAAAATAGGTGACTTAAATAGTTCATAGACTGCGCATAATACCTCAAGGAGCTTCTGAATAAGCCTTGCGTCGGCTGTTTATACTTAAGCCCCCCTATATAAGGCGATAACAAAGCCGATATACGCAGGCTAATCTAGTAGCAGGTTTGGCTAGAAGATAGCGTAAGCTGGAAACGCGGTTACGGTGATTATTGAAAACAACAGGTATTAATGTTTAGAGTTTTTTACTATTCAAAATTTGTTAATAACAGAGCTTTGTAAGATAATGCGCGGCACACTAGAGAATCGCCAACGATCCTCTCGTTAATTATTACGTCACTAAAACGCCCCAGATTTACGTTCTGGATAGCCTATAGGATCAAAGTATGTCGACCCATAAAATCAATCGCGATGACACACCGTTTGTTGTTGCTGCCTTGTATAAGTTCACCACGCTAAACGACTATATAGACCTGCGAGATAAGGTCTTGGCTCAGTTAACGCGAGATGATATTCGTGGCACACTGTTGCTGGCCGAAGAGGGCATCAATGGCACTATTGCGGGAACTAAACAAAGCATCGAAGCATTTTTAGATTGGCTGCAAGCTGACCAACGCTTTGCGGGCATTGACTATAAGCTGTCTTACCACAGCGCCCTGCCCTTTCACCGAACCAAGGTGAAACTGAAAAAGGAGATAGTCACCATGGGCATAGATGGAATTGACCCAAATGATGTAGTCGGTACTTATGTCGAACCGCAAGATTGGAATGCTCTGCTGAACGATCCTGATACCATTGTTCTTGATACTCGTAATGAATATGAATATGGGATCGGTAGTTTTGAAAATGCGATCAACCCGCATACTGAGACGTTTCGAGAGTTTCCTGCTTATGTCGAAAAAAATCTAGACGCTACAAAACATAAAAAAGTAGCGATGTTTTGTACTGGCGGAATTCGCTGTGAAAAGGCCTCAGCGTATATGAAACAGCAGGGGTTCGAAGAGGTCTATCACCTTAAAGGCGGAGTCCTAAAATATCTTGAACACATAGACAACGAAAATTCTCTATGGAATGGCGAATGTTTTGTGTTCGACGATCGAGTCGCGGTCGATCAAAATTTAGATAAAGGCAGCTACGATCAATGCCACGCATGTCGCTATCCCATCACAGATCTGCAAAAGGAGTCACCGCACTATATTCCTGGAGTCAGTTGTCCGCGTTGCTATGAGAGCTTGACCGAAGACCAAAAAGAAAGATTTAAGGAACGCGAAAAACAGGTGCAATTAGCTAAGCTACGCGGCGAATCACATATTGGAAGCGACAGCAGAACTGCTGCTGACAAAAATAGAGACCTAAAGCGCCAAGACAAAGAAAGCCAGAGAAACAGGTAATACGGGCCTTAACTGCTCGGGGAAGTCAGCCCGCGTGCAAGCGGTTCGTTAAGCCTTGTTTAATCGCAGGCCACTCCGAATCAGTGATTGAATAACACCACGTATGGCGGATTCTGCCATCGGGCATGCGTTTATGGTTTCGCAGAACCCCCTCTTTGCTTGCGCCGAGTCGAGCAATCGCGGCTTGCGAGGCAAGGTTTTGATCATCGGTATGAAAAGCCACACCAATACAGCGCAGGCGTTCAAATGCATGGCTCAGTAATAACAGTTTAGTCTCGGTGTTAACCGCGCTACGCTGCACCGATTTAGAATGCCAGGTATAGCCAATTGCCAAATTAGGATGGCTTGGCTCAATATCATAATAGCGAGTACAGCCTATCAGTTTATTATCACCGACACGCCTTACC
>CAWUWF010000029.1:0-19182 GCA_963925935.1 uncultured Arenicella sp.
CGCATTTTTACCGCAACCGAAGAAACCAACTCCTCGCGCACCTGGTGAGCAGCCCAAGAGTTACGCTCAGCGCGCGACTCCCATTGAGCGATAGCCGATTTGACTAACATTTTATGGGGGCCGCGAAAATACAATATTCGCTCTAGAATCATGTACCACATGACAATCAGCAATAGTGCAATCAAATACAATACTGGCCCTCCGAGATCCATGAAATCACGGATAGACTCGAACATGACTAATATAAATTCTGGCATCTGTAGAAACCTCTAACTATTAATTAAAATTCAGCTTTAATGAAAAATAGACAAAAAATAGAGAGTGATTAACTCTCTATTTGACGCGCTACCATACCTGCTGATTGCTCTTCCAGAATTTCTTCTACGCGCTTGGCTTTACTTGCCGCAGCGGTATGAAGCAATACGATTGGAATCGCGACAACCAAACCACACACTGTTGTTACCAGAGCCTGAGAGATACCACCAGCCATAAGCTTAGGATCGCCAGCACCGAATAAGGTGATAGATTGGAAGGTTTCGATCATACCTAATACCGTCCCTAGTAGGCCCGCGAGAGGTGCAACCACTGATACGATTTTCAAGAACATCAACCAAGACGTTAGTTTTGGCGTTTCCTTCATGATCGCTTCGGATAACTTCAACTCCAAAGCTTCTGTGTCACTCTTGGGGTTGTCATGAAATACCTTAAGCACACGGCCCAGTGGGTTTTTAACAGAAGGCGAGCCTGGGTTGGCCGCTTGCTTTTGAACCGCGCTGGCAATACCCATCAAAGTAACAATTTTAAATACGGCGATAAGTGCTGCAATAGCACCGACACCTAAAATGATGTAACCAACTAAACCACCTTGTGCTACACGCTCCATTACACTAGGACGCTCAACCGCGGCGCCAAGCAAAGTACCACTAGTAGGATCGATCGAGAACTCTACGGTGGTGCCCGCTGCTGCAGATTGCAAATCACTGGCTTGGCTTAGAAAACGACCATCCGGTTGTCGTGGCAATTCAGCAACGCCGCCTGCACCATGGGTGAGAAAGTTTCCGCCGCTAATAAGGTTGAATACACCAACCCGAGTAACCGCCCGTTCTTCTTTAGCACCCGCCGCTGTGGCGACCGTTGTATTAAACGTAGCGACCTTACCTTGCTGAGCCATCTCATTAAAGATTTCGGCCCAAACTGATTCGATTTCAGCAACGGTCAAAATATCATTCGATTGCGATACTTTCTTAGACAAGGCATCGAATCTTTCTGAACGACCCGGAAATTGAGCGGAAATAATTGAAGATTCAAATCCCGCCTGAGATTCGCCAGCGACCTGCTGAACAGCACTGAATAGGTCTTTCAAATCGCCAAGTTCACGCTCACGCAAGGTACGCTGAGCACCTAACACTTCTTCATTGGCGGCAAACTGCTTTTCTAAGACATCACTATTAGCTTCAAGTTGAGCTCGTTGGCTCTGCAAGGCAGAGACAATTCCTGCTTTACCGGCACCTGCGGAGGCAAAACGGCTTTCTAGATCTGCAGCAGCTTGAGTTTTTTCTAAAGAACCTGTGCGAACCTGCTCTAGCAATTGATCGACTGTTTGAGCTTGTGCAGGAGCAATCATCATCGCCGCTCCGAAAATTAGCGCGGCTTTTGTTATAAGTAGCTTCATGTTACGCGCCCTCCGGAGCAGAAATCATCAGTGTCATCAATTCTGGCGCCACTGTTTTGGCAGCTACCTTAATAGCCTTACGAATATTTCGGTTAGCATCTGAATCTAGAGACGTCCAAGATGCGCTACCGCGATCCCACATGCCTGACACTTTTTGATTTTTAGTTTGATAGTACAGCGCTAGACGGCCAATACGCAGCATATCTACCGGTGTGTCGGTACCTTCAATGCTGACAGTGCCCGGATAAGCTTCGGTATTATTACCGTACTCAGTTTCTACCGCGTAGATATCCATGATGTTACGGAAGCGGTCAGAACTGGCGGCTTCAGAGTTAAGCATTAACGACTTAAGCTCAGCAACGCTTTCCATTCTCTCGTCGAGATGAAACGGAAGATCCGCTTTGATAAATCTTTCTAACGCAACCAGCATCTTATTCAACAGAGGTACAACTTGTGGCCCCATATCTTTAGATTCTGCGATTGACGCATTAATATCAGAACTAGCTTGCTTCTGTGCTTCGATCTGCTTAGCAAGCTGATCGTTATAAACTTTCAAGCCTTCAACCAGCTTGAGCTCACGCGCAAACGCTTGATCGACAGACTGCGCGAACACCGTAGTCGTTGAGATCGAACAAATAGCAACCACTGCTACAAGTTGACCAATCCTATTGAGTAAAGATCTTTTCATTTTAAACTTAACCTCTTTTAATGACATCTAGGCAACTAGATTCAATGATGATGGACATTAGCAATCAGCAATTAAACAAACCACCAAATAACCATCGGTTCAAACTCGGCGCAAACAACAATTCGCACCAAATTAAAATTATGCTCACTTCTTATTGCGGGTAAAGCAACGCTTGACGTATTACTTTAAATAACCCCAACAACATGATACTAACAAATACAGCAACAAAACATATATAACGACAGAGAGGAACAATCAGCAGTAGTTTGCCAAAACAAGGAGGGGTAGAAGCTTCAAACGCATAGAACAAAATAGTTCTAAAACTTGGGGGCTTGACTGGTAGATCAAAGTTAGTAGACCAAAGCTACAAGCGTGTAGCAAAAAAGTCTGTGGCAAAAAACTGTGACAAAAACTAAGCAGCTTAATGTCACTACAACATCGTAAGTAGTCAGAAAAATCATAAAGCCATTTTAAGCGCTAATTAAAGACGCACAGAAAACGAACTATGATTCCGAAACTTAAGTTGTTGACAGATTACTCTTACCGAAATCAGTACCGCGTCCCATCTCGCACGCGAAGTTTAAATTTTCTCCTAAGGCAAACCTCACGCTAAATCGCTATAAGTTACAGCGCTTTATCCTGAAGATTATTTCATTCTTGTTATTAATGTTCCGTCTTAATTGCAGAACTTGTTGGAGCTAAGTCTATACTGGATTGTCGGCACAAGCCAACTAGTTTCTTCGCCAGTCACTAAAATAATTGCATTAGACGAAGCCCTGAACGTTATTCACTTGCAATTATTTATTAACAGCCAAACAAAGCAGTGCCATTAAGGTCTTGAGACTTAAGCGAAAACCCCAAACACGCCATACCTAAAAATTTATTTAATTGCGTTTCTCTAATTCTTTTTTAAATTCAATTAGCGCCTGACTTAAGCGATCCATCGCCTTTACCTTACCCAGTAATTCTAAGGTTTTATCGATCGACGGCGAAACTGTACTACCCGTTACCGCAATTCGCACCGGTTGGGCGAGCTTACCAAATCCAACTTCGAACTTATCAACCACCAACTGAACTTGCTCTTGAATTGATTCTGAGCTCCATCCATCAAGCTCATTTAAATTTTCAACAAGCTCACTCAATAACTCGATGGAGATAGGCCTAAGATGTTTTTTAAGTTGAACTTCATCGTAGGCTTTGACGTCATTGAAAAAATAGGCTGACTGAGCGACCACATCCAATAACGTTTTACAGCGCTCTTGAATCAATCCAATCACAGCGATGGCATGGTCTTCAGCAGTGGAATCTGCGCTGATGTGACTTAGCCCATCGATGTCGACTTGGGCTTGATCAAAGTACCAGCGCGACTTTTCTAATAGCGCCGCTGGAGACAAGGCTTTTATGAACTCTTGATTCACCCACAATAATTTTTCAGGATTAAAGGTAGACGGCGACCTGCTGACATCCTCTATGTTAAACAAGGAAAGCATTTCGGCGATACTGAATATCTCTTGGTCGCCGTGCGACCAACCTAGTCGCACCAAGTAGCAGAGCAACGCTTCAGGCAGATAGCCGTCGTCACGATACTGCATTACACCAACCGCGCCGTGGCGCTTTGACATACGCGCACCATCCGAACCCAAGATCATCGGCACATGAGCATACAGCGGCAGTTGCGCGCCCAAAGCATTCAAAATATTAATCTGCCTGGGGGTATTGTTTATATGATCGTCACCACGAATAACGTGCGTGATACCCATATCCATATCATCCACAACCACGGTTAAATTATAGGTTGGCGCCCCACCACTACGGGCAATAACCAAGTCATCGAGTTCTTGATTAGAAATCGCAATATTTCCTTTAACCAGATCCGCGATGATCACATTGCCATCGATGGGGTTTTTAAAGCGTACGACTGTTTGATCATCTGTAGGCAGATCGAGGTTACGGCAACGACCGTCATATTTTGGTTTGAATCCGGCTGCTTTTTGATTCTCTCGCATTTCATCTAGGCGTTCGCGACTGCATTGACAATGGTATGCGCGCCCTGATTTGATAAGGCTATCAACCACCTCTTTATAGCGATCAAATCGCTGCGTCTGATAGTACGGGCCTTCGTCGTAATCTAGCCCCAACCACTGCATGCCATCCAATATCGCTTGAACCGATTCTTGAGATGACCGCTCTAGATCGGTGTCTTCAATTCGCAACACGAACTTACCTTGGTGCTGTCGAGCATGTAACCAAGAATAGAGTGCGGTTCTGGCTCCGCCAATGTGCAGATAACCTGTAGGGCTGGGGGGAAATCGAGTAACAGTCATGGTGATATCTTTTAGCAAGTTTGAGCAAATGAATTAGGCGAGATTGTAGTATAATTTCGCGCCCAGCAACGCCATTATTCAAGTTAAAATCTTGCTGATGACGTTTTACCTCGCAATCGATAGCCGCAAGATAGTTAGGCTTGCTAGGTTTCGAGGAATGGGAATTCGTATTCATTTTGCAATTTAACTCAACTCTATTTATTGACACTCACAATGCCACGCCTATTTGTAGACCAACTGACAGTGATTGACTGCTCCATACTCGACCCAGACCGAGGACTAATAGGAGCCAGCTGGTCTGTGGACATAGAACTGCAAGGCGAGCTAGACAATCAAAGCATGGTGTTTGATTTTGCCAAGGTTAAACGAACGATAAAACAAGTAATTGACCAAGAGGTCGACCACAAGCTTCTTGTACCGATTAATTATACTGACTTGGATATCACTGGCGGCGATCAAATCAGCATTTTATTTAGCGACCAACGCCAGCAACAAATCGCTCATCAGTCGCCAGCGTCAGCGGTGTGCCAAATTCCCGCCGAGCGCGTTGATAAGGCATCAGTGATTGAATTTTTGCGCGCAGCGATTCTCCCAAGCTTACCTAGCAATGTGCTTGGTTTGACAATTGAGCTGCACGAAGAACAAGCGCTGGGCCATTACTACCGCTACAGCCATGGCCTTAAGAAGCATGACGGTAACTGCCAACGGATCGCACACGGGCATCGCTCGCAAATTCAAATCTGGCAAGATGGAACTCGCAATAGCGGCTTGGAAAGAAGCTTTGCCGCGAAATGGACTGACATTTACATAGGCACCTTAGAAGATATTGCTGATCAATCTCCTGATCGAATTCGTTTTGCTTACACCACCGAACAAGGCTACTTTTCCCTTGAGCTACCGACCCATCGTGTACACCTGATGAGCGCAGACACGACGGTTGAATGTATTGCGGAACACTTATTGGAGCTGGTCGGCAACCAGCTGGACGCGGAGCCCTCGGCAAACCAGAGCACAGAACCCTTGATCAGAGTAAAAGCGTTCGAGGGCATCGGCAAGGGTGCCATTGCTAGCAGTTAGTAAACCGCCACACTCTTAGCTAGCCCGCACATCATTGAAATATTTGACTTAATGCCCACATTATAAGCTATGCCTGAAGCTGAAACTCCGAACTACCCGAAGCCAGACAGTAAAGACTATTCGGTATTATTGAAATTATCGACTTATCTACTGTCGTACAAAAGCACCTTGCTGGCAGCAGCCCTGGCGCTGATTTTTACCGCCGCAGTCACGTTATCGATGGGCGGCGGAGTGCGCTTCATCATAGATGAAGGTTTTGTCGCGGGTTCGGTGCAACAACTAAATACCGGCGCTTTACTAATAGTCGGAATTGCACTACTGATGGCTATTGGAACCTACACGCGCTTTTATCTGGTGTCCTGGCTTGGTGAACGCGTATCGGCCGACCTAAGGCAAGCCGTCTTCGATCATTTACTTAGCCTGCATCCTAATTATTTTGAGACCAATAGAAGCGGTGAAATTGTATCTCGACTAACCACTGACACCACGCTTCTGCAAACCGTTATTGGCTCATCGGCTTCGATGGCACTGCGTTCGGTGCTCACGTTTAGCGGCGGACTTATCATGTTGCTAGTAACTAACCTTAAGCTTAGCGGCCTGGTATTGGCTTGTGTACCTTTAATCCTGATACCGATTATGATGTATGGGCGGCGCGTGCGTAGTCTATCGCGCAAGAGCCAGGATTCAATCGCCGACGTAGGAACTTATGCTGGTGAGATAATTCAACAAATCAAAACCGTGCAAAGCTACACCCAAGAAGACAATGAAAAACTAGCTTTTAGCCAACATGTCGAAGATGCCTTCTTAGTGGCTCGCCAACGGATCAAACAACGAGCTCTTTTGATCGCCGTCGTTATTGCTCTTATCTTCAGCGCCTGTGCTGGAATGTTTTGGGTAGGCGGAAACGATGTGATAAGCGGTAATATGACCGCCGGAGAACTCGGCGCGTTTATTTTTTACGCCGTCATTGTTGCTAGCGCGGTTGCTACAATCTCTGAGGTGGTTGGAGAGCTACAACGCGCAGCCGGAGCGGCTGAACGAATGTTTGAGCTGTTAGCGGTAGAATCATTGATCGCCTCGCCGAGTGAAGCAGAGCTAGCATCTCAGCCGATCGATTCGCTAAATACCAATCTAGTTTTTGATAAGGTTACTTTTCACTATCCTTCCAGACCCGAGCATGCAGCCTTAATCGATATTGATTTGAATATTGAGGCGGGGCAGTCTTTGGCCCTAGTCGGCCCTTCGGGGGCCGGTAAATCTACGGTATTTGAACTAATCCAAAGATTTTATGATCCCGGTCTAGGCGAGGTATCGTTGGGCGGGGTTAATATCAAAAGATTATCACCGCAAGATTTGCGTCGGCAAATAGCGGTTGTTGCACAGCAACCGGCCTTATTCAGTGGCGATGTGCTGCACAATATTCGCTATGGTAAACCCGATGCGACTCAAGACGAGGTGATCGAAGCCGCCAAGGCTGCACACGCGCACGACTTTATTGTACAACTACCAGACGGTTATTCCAGTTACCTTGGCGAACAGGGTGTGCGGCTTTCAGGTGGCCAGCGACAACGGGTGGCTATTGCCAGAGCGATTCTAAAAAACCCGAAAATTCTATTGTTAGACGAAGCCACCAGCGCACTTGATTCGCAGAGCGAATACCATGTTCAGCAAGCGCTTGAAACGCTAATGCGCGGGCGTACAACTATCATTGTAGCGCACCGCCTATCGACCATCGTCGACGCCGATCTAATAGCCGTTATGGATGGCGGAAAAGTAGTGGCGCTTGGCACCCATGCGCAATTACTGGGTTCATCGAAACTCTATCAACGACTGGCAGAGTTACAGTTCAGAGACAGCACACGCGAAGCCCCGATTACCGCATAACCCTCCACAGCCAGTTGCAACTGGCGCCTCAGCCAAAGCCGCTGCCAGCAATCTACTTATTCAGAGCTTGCTTAGCTAGACTTGCCTTGATCTAAACTTCTAAGATAAGCCATTTTTTGCGCAATTTTTATTTCCATCCCGCGATCGACTGGTTGATAGAATGCCGACCCGGTCAGCTGATCGGGTAAATATTGTTCACCTGCTGCATAGCCGCCAGGTTCGTCGTGAGCATAGCGATAGCGAGTTCCGTAATCCAATTCTTTCATCAGCTTGGTAGGCGCGTTACGAAGATGCAGCGGAACATCCAGAGAACCACTGCCTTGGGCTGCGGCCATCGCTTTGTTATAGGCCACATAGGTGGCGTTGCTTTTTGCCGCTACGCTGAGATAGATAACCGCTTGAGCCAAAGCAAGTTCGCCCTCAGGACTGCCCAAGCGTTGCTGCGTTTCCCAAGCATCTAAGCACAGGCGTAGGGCTCGTGGGTCTGCATTGCCGACGTCTTCTGAGGCTATGCGCACCAAGCGTCGGGCAAGATAAAGTGGATCACAACCACCGTCGATCATTCGACAAAACCAATAAAGCGCTGCGTCCGGAGCAGAGCCTCGTATCGATTTATGCAGTGCGGATATTTGATCATAAAATGCTTCTCCGCCCTTATCAAAGCGTCGTGTCGCCCCCCCTGCTAGCACATCGGCAATTAGGTCAGAACTGATCTGCCCTTCGACCGCGAGATCCGCTGCAATCTCGAGAAAGGTTAAGGCACGTCGTGCATCACCATCAACCATCGACGCTAAATAGCGTTTAGCGTCGTCAGGCATTACCAGCTCTGAAGCACCAAGCCCTAGCTCAACATCCGCCAGAGCCCGATCAATCAACTGTACGATATCGTCCTCAAGCAAAGACTTGAGCACGTACACTCTCACCCTCGAAAGCAGTGCATTATTTAATTCAAATGAAGGGTTTTCGGTAGTTGCACCGACAAAAAGAATTGTGCCGTCTTCGATATGAGGTAAAAAGGCATCTTGCTGAGCCTTATTAAAACGATGTACTTCGTCTACGAACAACACAGTATTACCCAGGCCTGCTTGCTGGCGCATCGATGCTGCCTGTACGGCAGCTCGAATATCTTTTACGCCGGACAGCACTGCTGAGAGTGAAATAAATTCCGCTTTACTCTGGCTAGCCAAGAGCTTGGCCAGGGTGGTTTTACCGGTACCAGGCGGCCCCCAAAAGACCATGGAGTGCAACTTGCCGGTGTCGATAGCAAGCCTCAAAGGCTTGTTGTCGCCAAGCAAATGATTCTGACCACGCACATCCTGCAAAGACCTTGGTCTTAGTCGGGCCGCAAGTGGTTGATAACTAGCTTGCATCTATCTAAGCAGCAATAATTAGCATGAGTAGTTGATTATTCGTCTGTCACGCACCCCATGGATGCGTCTTTAACATTTTTAATATACTTGTACAAAGTGCCACGCCTGGCTTTTAGCTCAGGAGCTTGCCAAGCCTTCTTGCGCTCTGCCAGTTCGTCATCGCTGACGTCCATCGAGATTATATTATTAATCGCGTCCAGAGTGACAATATCCCCATTTTTGACTAAAGCAATTCCACCCCCATCTTGCGCCTCGGGAACCACATGCCCAACGATGAAACCATGCGACCCACCAGAAAAACGGCCGTCGGTAATCATCGCTACATGCTCACCCAAACCAGCCCCCATGATCGCAGAAGTTGGCTTCAACATCTCAGGCATACCCGGCCCACCTTTAGGCCCCTCATAACGAATAATGAGTACGTCACCCTTTTCAATCTGATTGTTCTCTAGCGCTTCAATCATCGCGTATTCGCCATCGAAAACCTTAGCAGGGCCAACAAACTTTTCTCCTTCCTTACCCGTCACCTTCGCAACCGAGCCGCCGGTAGCCAAGTTCCCTTTCAAAATCTGAATATGCCCGGTCTTTTTAATTGGCGCCGATATTGGTTTAATGATGTCTTGGCCTGCTGCGAGGCCGGGCAAATCATGCAGATTCTCAGCCAAGGTTTTACCGGTAACTGTGATGCAACTGCCATCCAGAAAACCTTCGGCCAATAGGAATTTCATCACCGCAGGCGTTCCGCCAATGGTATGCAAGTCTTGCATCACATATTGGCCGCTGGGCTTTAGATCAGCAAGAAACGGTACTCGATCACTCACCGCCTGAAAATCATCTACGGTTAGATCAATGTCTAAGGCGCGCGCCATCGCAATTAAGTGGAGCACTGCATTGGTGGAACCACCGAGCGCAGTGATCACTACCATGGCATTTTCAAAAGCAGCGCGCGTCATAATGTCGCTTGGCTTCAAGTCAATCTCAAGTAAATGTTTCAAGGCTTGACCGGCACGGCGACATTCATCTATTTTTTCTGGATCTACTGCTGGCGCCGATGCGCTGTACGGCAAACTCATGCCTAATGCTTCAATGGCACTCGCCATGGTGTTGGCAGTGTACATGCCTCCACACGCCCCTGCCCCAGGGCAGGATTTTTCGATGATCTGCTGGCGATCTTCATCGGTAATTGTTTCTACTAAAAATTGTCCGTAGGCTTGGAAAGCTGAAATAATATCCAGCTTCTCGCCCTTGTAAAGGCCTGGCTTAATAGAACCACCATAGACCATGATTGCTGGCCGGTCCAAGCGAGCCATCGCCATTACACAACCAGGCATATTCTTATCGCAACCCGGAATCGCGATCAGTCCGTCGTAAAACTGGGCAGCCACAACGGTTTCAATTGAGTCGGCGATAATGTCTCGAGATTGCAAAGAATAAGCCATTCCGGACGTGCCATTGGTGGTGCCATCACTAACACCAATGGTATTAAATCGCATTCCAATTAGGCTCGCGTCGATGACTCCAGCTTTGACCTCTGCAGCTAAGTCATTCAAGTGCATATTGCAGGTATTACCTTCCCACCAGACACTTGCGATGCCCACTTGAGCTTTGTTCATATCATCGCGACTTAAGCCAGCGCCATACAACATGGCCTGCCCCGCACCTTGAGATTTTGGTTGAGTAATCGTGGCGCTGTGTTTATTTAGTTTTTGATCAGACATAAGAATTATTTGATAGGATAAGGTAAGACTAAAACTCGGATGCCCAGTGAGATCACAGCGCGTCCGGCATTTTAGTTGAAAAAATGAAACCAGAGAATTAAGCTCTGATTGTAGAGTATTTTTAGTTAAATAGGCCTTCAAGCAGCTTTTTCTTTAAATCGTCTTTGCCCTGTTGCTTGGTGGTTTTAGAGTCCGACGATTTTTTTGCACCTAAATTCTTGTTCAAAAAGCCTTTCAGTAGATCTTTGCTGGACCCATTATCACCGCCTGAAACACCGAGCTTTTCTTCAAGTTTTTTACGTGCCAACAGTTTAAACAATACTTGAGTATCGATTGAATACGAAGGTGCGGTAAATAAACCAGACAAGCGAATAGGAATGGTGATGCCACTTAATTTATCTATGTCCTCACCGCCCTGTCCATCTGCGCTGTTTACCACGGTTACTTTCACTAAATAGTTTAAGCTCTCTGCGGATAAATCTATCTCGCCTTCGCCGCCAACCCGAAACAACGGTGCTTTCATCGTAAAGTCATCATTGCTTACTTTATTATTATTCAGGATGAAAGTAGCAGACAATTCGGCAAAACGGGTTTCAGAATTCTGTTCGCCACTGCCTTGGCTGTCAGCGTCATCACCTCCGCCACCGCCACCGGAAAACATCGAAGCGGCTTTTTTAATTATTGCTTGAATATCGACACCCTTGATCGCGCCATCTTTGGCTAACAAAGCAATTGTTCCTTGGTTAGCCTGTAGACCATTTTTTTCGGTGACTTTTAAGTCTAGGCTAAGTGAGCCAATACCAGACAGCTGATCTGTCACATCAGCTGCAGCCAGCAATTTACCTAAGTCAACACTATCTATTTTGTTTTGCAGGCGCAGAGTTGATAGACCCAGCGAATCAATAAACGAAATATCTCCCCCCAATGAGCCATCATAGAGGCTCGCCGTAGGCGTAATCGTCAGCTTTCCTGGCGAGGAAACCACCTGCACTTCAATATTGTTTAACTCAAGGCCCCCTGAGATTAACTGTTGGGCTTTGAAATAACCGTTCGCATTAACTTGCTTTAGAATCGCCATCGGTACCGCTAAAGCATCGGCACCAGGAGCAGCGCCTTGGCTTTCCTCGACCACCGCCGCTTGTGTTGCTTCGACCTGTGCGCTCTGGTCCTCTATCGGTAGATACCGGTCTAAGTTCAGTTGATTTAAATCGAACTCGAACTTAACTTCTGGACTATCGAAATTAACAACCGAAAAAGAACCAGACAGCTGACTTTGATCTAAGGTTAATTGCATGTTGCTTAAACCAGCACCATCAACACCACCTGAAAATTGAGTATCCAAACTCACGCTTTGCAGTGCGGTTTTATCGCTTGGCACATAATCAATTGCCAAATCGCTTAACAGTTTGGCCGCATTAAACGGTTTAACCTTTAATCTACCCTTTGCTTGTGGGGCATCAATAAACTTACTCACCTGCAAACCAGTAAGCGCGACCGACAGGTCATCGCTGTCTACTGTTAGAAAATCCATAGTCGCAGATTGCGAGTCAAGGTTTGCTTCCACCTTGGGAATTGAGAGTTTATAAGTCCGCTTTTCGACCGAGGCGTTTGCGATCACATTACTCAACTGCACGCTATTGAATTTAAAGCTAAAATCCAACTCTCCTAGCTCCGCGTCAAGCTCCAGGGTTGGAGAAAGCTGACCAACTAGTGTAAGAGTCGTTATTTTTGCAGTGCTGCTTTGATCAAGCAATACCTCAGAAAAGCCTAACTGCAGATTGGTTTTGCCTTGTTTAAGTGACGCTAAAAGGTCTTTTGCGAATACTTGCAAGGTGTCAGTGTCAATTCGAGCTTTAGCGCCTAAGGCGAATTCAATGACCTCTGGGTTGCTTGAATCAAGCACACTGCCTGAGGCATCAATATCCGCTAAACTTGAGCCAAGTAGATTGCCTGTGACCAAATTAAGGCCCGAGATTTCATATTTCTGCCCGGCTTGCTGGTCATCCCACAATAGCTCCCCGTCAGTTAACTCCAAGCCTTGAATTACCAGCGCAACAGCAGTGCCATTATTGTCTGTGGATGACGCCGTATTATCTGTGGATGGCGCCGCCTCTGCGACTGGCGCTTCTTCCCCTCCGTCGCTAAGCCCACTAAAACTGTTGGTGCCATCGGCTAACGTTATAATCCGTAGCTTCGGACTCTCTAATACAACCGTGTCGACTTCTATCCGACTGCTTATCAGAGGCAGTAATTTGAGCCTTAGCTGAGCGGTTTTGACCACCACCATTTCGCCGCCGATTTTACTGGGCTGTGAAAAGCTCAATTGTTGAGTTCGCACCCCCAGCCATGGGAATACCGAAATTGTGAGGTCACCATCAAGCTTTAAATCACGGCCCGTTTGGGTCTTGACCACAGAGATAATCTTTTCTCGGTAATTATTAGGATCAACAACCTGAGAAATTACTGCAATCGCAATAACGATCAATAACGCCAGTGCTAGGACAACGCCACCTACCCATTTCAAAATTATCATAGCGCTTGGTCTCTGTGGTTTTAATTATAACTTCGGGCGTACGCTATTGTTTCATCAATTACTTCAGGACAAAATAATCTAAATACTAACTGCTTAAAACAAAATCTTAAACAATAATACGATAAGACCTCAGCATAACTCGGCGGGTAACAACAAACGCACCACAATACTAATTGTTTTACAAAACGACCAGATTATCCCGATGGATTAACTCATCTGCGACTTTATAACCCAACATTTCTGCTATTTGGCCGCTTGATTTACCAAGTAATTTTCCAGTCTCCTCCGCATTGTAGTTACTAAGGCCTCGCGCAATCTCTTTTCCGCTGCAGTCAATACAACTTAATAGCTCGCCCCTATCAAAGCTACCTCGTACATCAACAACCCCGACCACAAGCAAACTACTACCGTCTTGTTTAATCACTTTAACAGCGCCATCATCTAAAACAACAGTACCTTGAATGCGCATCTGCCCGGCCACCCATTGTTTTTTGGATTTAATGCGCTGCTTGGCTAACAAAAGTGTACCCAGATTTTCACCCTCAAAAATGCGTTCTAATACCTGTTCAATTCGCCCGTTGGCGATCACCGTAGAAGCACCTGACCGTGCAGCACTCTGCGCAGCCGTAAGCTTGGTAACCATACCGCCGCGGCCTAAGGTTGAAGCGCCAGATGCCATCGGCAACAATGCCTCGTCATCTGCCTGAACTTCAGACAACAACTGCGCTTGCGAATTAAGTCGAGGGTCTGATGTGTATAGGCCATCTTGGTCAGTTAAAATCACCATCAGATCGGCGTCCGTAATATTAGCAACCAAGGCTGCCAAATTATCATTATCCCCAAAACAGATTTCTTCAGTTGCAACCGTATCGTTTTCGTTTACAACCGTTAGCACACCTAATTCCAACAACTTAGTCAGCGTGCTTTTGGCGTTCAAATAACGCGCTCGATTAGCAATATCCGAATGAGTCAATAAAACCTGCGCGGTTTTTATTCCATAATCTTTAAAAGCCTGTTCGTATTGTCGTATTAGTGTCACCTGTCCGACAGCGGCTGCGGCTTGCAATGCATCCACTTGCTCTGGACGTTTTGGCATTCCTAGCTGAGCCATTCCAGCGGCAACAGCGCCAGAGGAGACCAGCAATACTTCAATCCCGCGTTGCCTCAGAAAACTTATCTGTTGGGCCAACTGGCCAATCAATTCAACGTGCAGACCCTGACCATCATTGGTAAGTAGGGCGCTGCCGACTTTAACGACCCAACGTTTCTTTTCCTTTATCAGGTCTCTTGCTGTCATAAAGGTAGTCAAATTAGTCTTCTGCTGCGGGAATCGACAGTAATACTTCTGGTTCAGCGGCCTTCAGCTGTTCCTCGATATTCTTCATTATATCGTTACAGAGTTCCTGAGTTCCTTGTCGACCAATGGCACTAATCTGATAGACAGGGCCTTGCCAATCGAGCTCAGAAAGCAATTCAGAAACGATTTTTTGTCGATCTTCTTCCAGCACCGTATCTGTTTTATTAATAACCAACCAACGATCAAGTTGATCTAAATCGGCCCCAGTTTGTTCGCTATATTGCGCTAGCTCGCCGGCAATCGTGGTTACGTCGTTCGCTAAATTTGCTTCTTCATCACCATACGGAGCAATATCAACAATGTGCAATAAGAGTTTGGTGCGGGCTAAATGGCGTAAAAACTGGATGCCTAAACCGGCCCCCTGGGACGCACCTTCTATTAGGCCTGGAATATCTGCAATCACAAAGCTACTACCCATGCCTAGACTCACTACGCCCAGCTCGGGGTGAAGCGTGGTGAACGGATAGTTGGCAACTTTTGGCCGAGCCTGTGAAACCGCTCGCAGAAAGGTGGATTTGCCTGCATTAGGCAATCCCAACAGTCCAACATCAGCGAGTACTTTTAGTTCAAGCCTTAGCGTACGGGCGTCGCCGGGCTTACCTTTGGTGATTTTACGAGGCGCCTGGTTTGTGCTTGATTTGAAAGTTGTGTTACCGAGGCCGCCATCGCCCCCGTTTGCCACTATTACCTGCTGGCCTTCTTCGGTCAAATCAGCGATTTGCTCTTCTGTTTGCGCGTCAAAAACTAAAGTGCCTATCGGTACTTTGATGACTAAATCATCGCCACCTTGACCGGTTTTAACTTTCCCACCCCCAGTTTGCCCGTTCTGCGATTGATAGTGGCGCACAAAGCGGAAATCAGCCAGAGTGTTTAATCCTTCGGTGGCTAATAGGTAGAGACTGCCGCCACGCCCACCATCACCGCCATCAGGCCCACCACGCGGAATATATTTCTCACGGCGAAAGCTCAAAGCGCCATTGCCACCATTTCCCGCTTGAACGGTTATCTCTGCTTCATCTACAAATTTCATATCGGGATTTTAACTGGTTTGCTCTCTCAGTGCTGCAGCTAATTTTGGGTATTTTCTACATTATGGAAATAAAATAATGTCCTGAGTGCACAAAAGACTAATTAGCTTGCTCGCCAAAATATAAAAAAGGCTCGCCGATTCGGCGAGCCTTTCAGGGAACCAAAAATCAAATTGGCTCCATAACTATTACAATAAGAACTGCTTATGCAGATTTCTTAAGGTCTTTGCTAAGAATCTCTAATTTATTAGACATGCCTTTCAAACGAGCAGGAATATCTACAACTGAAACCAAACCAACTAAACGGTTTTTAGCAACTTCAATTTGTTCTTCAATGTTAGCCCGGCCTTCTTTAAGGCGAACTCCAGCTTCGTCTTGAACTTTTTCGCCGCGAACTACCAAATCAGCAACCAATGTCTGGCTGTCTTTATTGATTTTAGTGTAACGGGTTTGAAGTTCTTCGTTTGCTTTAGAATAACGCCCTTGAGCTTCTTCAACGGAACGACCCATAACACCTAGACCAGCGAACCATACCTTTTGTGCAACGTCTTGAGCACTTGCAAGGTTAGTATTCAAAGCACCAAGAATTGAAGTCGCTTGCTCAGTCACTTCAGCTTTTGCGGAATTAACGGTCGATTTTACAGTTGCTTCAACTTTTTTTGCCGAAGCTTTTTTTGCAGTAGTTTTAACAGCAGGTTTTGTAGTTTGTTTAGTAGTAGCCATCTAGGTTCTCCAATTAGTCATATAATACACAAATTATGTATCGGTTGATTTGATGAAGTGCATTCTATAGAGGCTAATTAGAATCCGCCCCCTAATTAGAAACAAGGCTCTAAAAATGCGCTGAAGGCACGCCAAGCCATTAATTTAAATAAACAAAACTCTAACCTGGCTCTGACTCAGCACCAGCCATATGACGTATTAATCCTTGAAACGCTTGCATAGGAGTGCGATTACCTTCAATGACCTGACAGACGTCACGGGCGATTGGCATTTCAACGCCGCATCGCTCAGCCAACGCCATAACCGTTGGCGCACTTTTGACCCCTTCAGCAACCATCACCATTTCTTCGATAATATCGTCAATCGGCCTGCCCTTACCCAACTGAATACCAACCTGGTGATTGCGGCTTTGAGTACTAATACAGGTCGCCAACATATCGCCCATTCCAGCTAGGCCAGAAAACGTTTCTGCACGCCCGCCCAAGGCAACGCCCAAGCGAGTTACTTCAGCCAAGCCACGGGTAATTAACGCAGAACGCGTATTGTCTCCTGCGCCTAAACCGACTCCCATTCCAACGGCAATCGCTATAATGTTTTTTAGCACCCCCCCCAGTTCACAACCAACAACATCGTCATTGGTATAAACTCTGAACAAGCCTGAATTAAACACCTTCTGCAATTGCTGTACGATGATGTCATCTTCCATCGCGATTACACTCGCAGCAGCTTGGCCTGCCATGATTTCTCTAGCCAAATTAGGCCCAGTGAGCACCCCCACAGGATGACCGGGCAACACCTCTTTCATAACCTCGGTCATGCGCAAGTCGGTGCCTTTTTCCAAACCCTTGGTCAGGCTTATCATCGGCACCCAAGCCCGCAAATGAGGCTTTACTTCTTCTAATACGCTTCGAAATGAATTCGATGGTATGCCCATGATAACGACGTCCGCATCGCTTACCACTTTCTTAAGCTTATAGTGAGCCTTAACACGTGTATGCAACTTAGCGCCGGGCAGGTATTTTTCGTTGCTGTTGTGCTTATTAATCTCATCGACCGTGGCTTTGTCTCTGGCCCATAGTGTCACGTTGGTATTTTTAGCCACCAATGAGGCGACCGTCGTACCCCAGGATCCACCACCTAACACTGCTACTTGCAAATTAATCATTTATTCTTCCTCATTTTATGATTAGATTGTGGATCCTGTTACTAATACTTTCAATCAATCTAGATCTTCCGGCATCGCCAATGCACGAAGATGCTCCAACCTATGCGCAAGCTGACGTAAACTCTTACTTAGGTTTTTGCGCTGCTCGACAAGATCTGAAGGCCCTACTTGCACTAGACCATAGCTGTCTAATAATTTATATCCATTCTTGAACAAAATTTCGCCTATAGACGCCTTGCTACTAATTCGGCGCTGGAGATAGGCTTGACGACCATATTTAAAGCATGCAGCAACGGCGGTCTTTTCATCCAAAGTCTGATCCACGTTTAGCCTGGCGAAGACATCGGCGACAATTCTGTATGACTCTATATAAGGTCGTAAACTAGCATGGGCTACCAACGGCGTCATCTGCGTCACAAAATGCTTTGCATAACTACCACCTTCGCCAAGTTTAGCCTCCCACTGCGAATCAAAAAACTCAAGCTCAGAGCGAATATCATCATTAAACTCTTCAGTCGGTGAGTAGAAAAATTCGAATTTAAACATATCCCGTAAGCGGTTCGCTTCAAGCCAAAACTCGTCTACCGGCTCCTTAGCACTCGCTCCAATATGCAATAAAGCTAACTCAGCAATGGCCTTACTTACGAAATGATGAACGATGGTATTTCGGTAATAGCTTGCCAACATATGCTGGCCGGCATTAACCGCATACACTGTCTCCGGCCCTTCGTCATAGCGATTAATCAACTTATTTTCCACCATGGCGCCAATAAGTTTCAACATATGCCTAGTATTGCCATCATCAAAATCACTGGTGAAACGAATATCACGGTGTTTCGCCCAAGCGCGCAATGCTTGAGTGCCGTCGCTCAATTCCTTAATCGTCTGAGCGCGCGGAGCAGCTCCCAGCAATGACATAGACATTAGCGATGTCAGGGTTATTGGTGAAACTCTATTCGCTTCAACGCCAACTTTAAACGCTGTTTTTGCAAGTGCAAAACTATCCTCGTTCATAGACGCTTTATCAACCACCACTGGCTCACCAAAATCAATATAGATACGCCCTAGCGGCTGTCGCAAGCGTCGCAGGTAGCTGATGAACCAACTCAATGACTCTGGCCGTTTTATTGCCCCCTCTTGCTCTGCGGCATAATCCTTAACATCATTAATCATGTCGTAATTAATAGCCACTGGAATAATGTGCAAATTATCGACGCTTGAATCTTGCATCGCGTCCATCACATATTTCAACATACCAAAGCGCGGTGGCATTAATTTACCAACACGCGAACGTGTGCCCTCGAAGGACCACGTTAGAGGAAAGCGTTTTTCCAACAAATACGCCAGATAATTCCTTAACACCAACTTATACAGGTGGTTATCTTGGAATGAACGCTGAATAAAAATCGCCCCAGAACGTCGCGCTAAAAAGCCAAGGCCGGCGAATGCCATGTTGATCCCGCCCATAATATGTGGTGTTGGGAAATCATTTTCGAACAAGACTGACTGTATTGTCATGCCATCCATATGGGTTTTGTGGGTCCACAACAAGGCCGTTGGGTGTTCTCGAACAATTTGCCGAAAGCGCATCAATCGTTCTTGATCTACCACTAATTCATTCTCATAACCGAGAGAAATAACCT
>CAWUWF010000030.1:0-4732 GCA_963925935.1 uncultured Arenicella sp.
TCGCAAGCAGTTTTGCCAGCTGTTCTTCTAAGGCACTGACTAAATAGTTTTCGCCGTTACGAATCACTATGTTCTTCAAACGCTCCAGTATGTACAGTTCGCCGTCAATAATGGTACCCAGGTCGCCAGTGCGTACGTAAGAATCATCAAAACGATCGATCAATTGATCGCCACCAGCCACATAGCCCATGGCGACTGAGGTGCCTTGCAAGGCGATTTCGCCCGCAATGCCCTCTCCTGCTACTTGATTACCGTTCTCGTCAACAATGGTGATTTGCATGCCTTCTATGGCAGACCCGCCAGCACACACCGCCATTGATTGGGCTGGGTCATGAGCAAACAACACTGCCTCGTCGAAAACCAGGGTGTCCAACACCTTAACTCGCTGGTTCATGCCAACTGAGTCTGGGTCGAAACATATAAACTGTGAGGTCTCGTTTGGCGAAGTCATACTGGTGATGATGGTGGACTCGGCTAGACCGTAAGCGGGGCGAATAGTTTGCGGGCTAATGCCTGAGACCTTGAACTTTTTAAGAAACGCCGCGACAGTGCTTACCCTGATCGGTTCGGCGCCGATACACAGATGCTTCACATGGCTTAAATCCATCGCCTGCGCGTCTTTATCTGAAACCAGTCTGGAACAATAATCGAAACCAAAATTGGGTGCGGTCGCGATAGTGCATTTATGTTCGGCTAAGCCTTTCATCCAAACCGCAGGTCGTTTTACAAACTGGGTTGGGGTCATTATGTATAAAGGGTAGTTATTGCCAAAACTAAACAAAACGGTGCCTACCAAGCCCATGTCATGAAACAAGGGTAGCCAAGTTGTCATGCGCTCATCATCAGACATATTCTGCGCTTGCTTGATGCCATACACATTAGCCAGAATATTTTGATGGGATATTGCTACCGCTTTGTGATCACCGGTTGATGAACTGGTGGTTTGAAAAAATGCCACGTCTAATGGCGTTGGCAGATGACCATTTGCCGACTGGGTTGAGCCTTGCCACTGGCCTGTTGGGTCATCACTGATCCTTAAAACCTCAATCTCTTGTGGGATGTCGTCGTGAAATTTTTCTTTAAGCCCCTCTTCTAATACCAGCATGGCGGGTTCTTCGAAAAAGAAGCCCCAATGCTTTATTCTTTCAGACAGCGCTCGGTGACTTCCCAACGACAAGGGCATTGGGAAAATCATTGGTATCGCGCCGATTGAGATCGCGCCATAAAACGCGACCAATGTCGCATAAGGCGTGTGACAAGCAATCATTACTGCGGTTTTAGACGGTATTGTATTGCTGCCCATTCGGCTAAGCAAGCTAGAACCAAAAGCAAACGCTCTTTGGCTAAGCTCACAATAGCTTACCGGGAAGTAGCTGCGATCGGAGCCATTCCAGCAATGCAATGCGGACTCACAAGACGGGTCTTGCGCATAGGCATTCATTAAATCCAGTATGGTGTTGGCTTGCATAGGTTCGAGTCCTTGAGTTGGCTTAAATTAAGCCTTGGTGGCTAGCGGGCTTCAAGCGCCACCGGTTTTAGCTTCAAGACTCTTGATGATATCGTCTACGGTAGCAATATCAGCAGACTCTGCATCAGAGAACTCTACCTCAAACGCGTCTTCAATTATCAACACAAGCTCGATGCGAGCAAATGAATCTAAGCCACTTGCTTCTAGATTAAGCTCAGGATGAACATCTTGGGCATTGAGTTTAGTCTTTTCGCCAATGAGTGCGAATAGTTTGTGTTTAATAGTTTCGTAGTCGGTCAAGGTAAGCCCTGTTAATATTGTCGTTGCGTATGGTTTAGCGGGTGCTGAATTCTTTATAATACTGGCTGGCATCTAATCAATTATTTAACTAACTATTCAATTAACTTGTGCCACTCATTGTACGATACTCGCTAAAGCCGAATTATGACGTGTTTTATAGGGTATTAAAACCACCCAAACGCTTTCGTATGCGTAATAAATAATCTTTAGTTTTAGTAAACTACCGAAACCTAAATTAACTCTGGAACCCTGGTTTGAAGTCAACGTTAAAATTCATAGTAGTACCTTACTTATTAAAGTTGCTAATTGTACTCGTGACGGCGACCTGCCGCGTGCGTTGGCACAATCGGCAAGCGCTGGATGAACTGAACCAGGTTGATCGAGCGCTCGTAATGAGCATGTGGCATAACTGTTCTACGACTGCAACATGGGTACTACGCAACACTGCTATTACGGTGATGGTCAGCAATAGTCGGGATGGTGAATATGTGTCCAGGCTAGCCAATTTATTTGGAATACAAACGCTGCGCGGTTCGAGCTCTTCTGGTTCCGCTAAGGCAACACGATCGGCATTAAAGGTTCTAGCTAAAAACCGAACGCTTGGTGTGACACCCGACGGCCCTCGGGGGCCGAAATTCAAAATGCAAAATGGTGCTCTTTGGTTTGCGGCCTCAAGCAAGGCGCCGATCTTGCCAATACATATTGAATCGACTCGACAATGGGTGCTAAGAAGTTGGGACGGACATTGCTTACCCAAGCCCTTCTCTACTATTCACGTAGGCGTTGGTGAGCCAACGTGGGTAGACAAGTCTGAGTTAGCCGCTGATACAAACGCGGTCACATTGCGCGTAGAACAAGCCATGATGGACAATGTTAGCGTCGTACGCGCAGCTTGTGGACAACAATAATCACATATTAGCAGGTACGCTTAGGCTCGTTTACGAACAACCAAGCTGCCGATTGAGTAGCCTGCACCGAACGAACAAATGACTCCGACGCTACCTGGCGCTAGGTCTTTGTGGTATTTCGAAAATGCAATAATCGAGCCTGCTGAGGCGGTATTGGCATACTCATCAAGCACTATTGGTGCTTCTTCAAGCGTTGCTTCTCGGCCTAATAGTCGCTTGCTAATCAATATATTCATATTGATATTTGCCTGATGCAACCACCAACGATTTAGATCATCGGCGGTGAACTGATGAACCGCGAGATGATCTGAAATATGTTGCGCCGCCATTGGGCATACTTCTTTGAATACGCTTCTGCCTGCTTGATGAAACAACTTGTCTTGGCCAAAAGGATCCGCGTCAGTGGCGTGTAAAAGATAACCAAAATTTGATCGAATATTATTCGAATACTTTGTCACAGCACGGGTACTTAAAATGTCGTAACTGTGCTCCGAATTACAGGTGTCTGCACTTTCTACAATGACTGCGGTCGAAACGTCACCAAATATAAAATGCCCGTCGCGATCTTTATAATTGACCTGCGGAGAAGTAAGCTCAGGATTAATCACTAAAACCGCCTTAGCTGTTCCAGAATTAACCATTTCGTATGCGCGTTGTAGCGCAAATGTGGCAGCCGAACAGGCTACTAACATATCAAAGCCAAAGCCCTCGATGCCTAGCTCGGCTTGTACTTCTATTGCGATTGCTGGATAGGATCGCTCTGTATAGGCACAACTTACGATAACCGCATCAATATCAGATGCTTGCTTGTTCGCATCTACCAAGGCCATACGAGCGGCATTAACGGCAATTTCAGCTTGATGCGACAACTCATCATCAGCGCGCTCAGGAATTCTGGGGCGCATTCTATTAACATCCAACACGCCGTCTTTGATATAAACATAACGCTGCTTGATGCCTGATGCTTTCTCTACGAAACTCGCTGAAGAGGGTGACATTGCCAGCAGTTCTTGCGATTCGATTTGCGATGCATTCTCAGAATTGAACTTTTCTACGTATTCATTATACGAATCAATTAATTCTTCGTTGGTAATTACGTGCGGTGGATTCCATACTGCTGACCCACTAATAACGGCTTTGTTTGGCATATTTATTTTTAATTAATTCAGCTTATCGAAAGTTAATCTTTATCTTATCCAGGTGCAAGCGACTGCGGAAAATAGGTGCAAGTCACGGCGAAAGAAAAGCGTGCGCTTGTGGTGCAATGTATCAGAACATTGACCTTGATTTAGGCTAAATATACTTAATCTCGATACTTTAGCTATTGAAATGACAGAACCAGGACGCATGATGTACCAATGAGCTTGCTCGCCCTCTTCAACTCTCCCACTCCAGCCAAATGCCAAGAATTTAATCTTGTGTTACAGGCCGTGCATTTTGATAGCAGAGTGGTCAACCACGATGAACGATATTACCTCTTAGTTGAGGAAGCGCACGCGGATGATGCATATCGTCACCTAAAGTTATACGTTGAAGAAAATGCAGAGAAAACAGACCTGCGAAAGCCGTTACGGCCTCTATCTAAGGGTTTTGCCGGTGCTTATCTATACGGCCTAGCGCTATTAGTTGTCGGCGCACTCAAGAGTACCAGCGCCTTTAATCTTTACTGGCAAGCAAATGGCTTAGCACACTCCATTAAAATATGGGACGGCGAATGGTGGCGTACCCTCACAGCACTTAGTTTGCACGCCAATGCGGGCCATTTAGCGGGCAATATTGGCTTCGGCGCTTTGTTTGGCATATTAGTATCGCAATACATCGGCAGTGGCGCAGCTTGGTTTACGATTCTGGTAGCGGGTGGTTTAGGCAATGCATTGAATGCCTTTTGGTACCCTAGCTTACACGTTTCAATTGGCGCCTCTACCATGGTGTTTGCAGCACTTGGGCTGTTAGGTGTTCTTTCACAAAACGGTGGCTACACACAAACCCATTCCAAGGCGCGCAAGTGGGTTCCGCTGTTTGCGACTATCGCTCTATTGGGGTTTGTTGGTACCGG
>CAWUWF010000031.1:0-10250 GCA_963925935.1 uncultured Arenicella sp.
ATCAATAATAATAAGGGGTGTTCGTTTAAAGCCGTGTTCAAAGTAGTTGCAAAACGCGATTGGCAATCAACCAAACGCGAACGATCCTAGCTGTACGAACCACCACGTGGTACTCCTTACCCGCCCAGTTTGGTTGAGGGCAATCGAAGCCAGAGCCTAACGCGATAAATGTTGGGGTTCAGTTTCTATTGTTTTTGTTCCAAGGCGATCCCGTTTACTCGTAAATCTGTGATCTGTTGCTAGTGATTATTCTGCGCGATAATGATAAATTAGCCTGCTTATTAATTGCGAAGCGTTCCATATGAAATTATTTCACCTTGTCATTGCCTGCTCCCTCTTTGTAGCAGCCTGTAGCCCGGCGACGTTAGTTACTAAATCCGGCCAGAGCGGTCCGAAATCAGAAATCGTTTCGCCAAAAAACGTGATTTTGTTGATTGGCGATGGTATGGATGATCATCAAATAACGATAGCCCGCAACTACCTGGTAGGTGCTCAGGGTCGTTTGACTCTCGATAAGCTGCCGCACCGAAGCATATCGCAAATTCTCACTGTCGCTGATGCTGATCCCAGCCAGGTGCTCTACGTGGCTGATTCTGCGAACAGTGCGACGGCAATGGCCACCGGCAAGATTACCAGTCGCGGTAGAATAGCGACGACTGCTGGCACTGATCAGGATATTGCCACGATCGTTGAGTTAGCGGGTGCAGCAGGATTTAAAACTGGCGTGGTAAGCACGGCCAGCGTTACTGACGCCACCCCCGCTTCGTTTTATGCCCACGTAAGTGCACGCGGTTGCGAGAACCCTTTGATGATGAAGGACGCGCTGCTATACAAACGCATTAAAGTAGATTGTTCGCAGGACTTGAAGGCCAATGGAGGTCTCGGCTCTATCTCGGAACAACTGCTTAACTCGCAATTGGATCTAGCTCTGGGTGGGGGTCTTAAGCATTTTTCGCCAAAAGCTGAAGGCAGCGATTTGTCAGTTTTGGAACGTTCTAATGCTGCAGGGTTCAAGGTGATGACGTCTGTCGAGCAGTTGACAGATGCTGGAATGGATAAGCGATGGTTGGGTTTGTTTTCGCCGAGTACTATGCCGGTTCGTCTGCGTGGAGAAGACGCGCGTGGTGCGGAAAAACCAAAAGCCGGATTAAATGGGTTGGAAAAACCGGAACCGATGTCATGTGAGAAAGAACCAGAATTCGCTGGCGTACCTGATTTGAAACTGATGACACAAAGAGCGTTATCTCGACTGAGCCATGATAACAATAAGGGCTTCTTTCTGATGATTGAGTCCGCTTCTATCGACAAGCAGTCACATGCACGAAAAGCCTGTGGCAGCATTGGCGAAGTAGCTCAGTTGAATGAAGCGCTGGACAGTGCTTTAGCATTTGCCGAAACCCATCCACAAACATTGATAATTGTCACCGCGGACCATGGACAAGCCGCGCAATTGATACCTGAATTAAGTGTGTTTAGTGGCTTTGGTTTTCCGGTTAATACCCCCGGTAAGATCGTGCGAATTCGGACTCCCGAAAACGCATTGCTGGTGGTCAATTACGCCACTAATGACTTTATGCAGGCTGAGCATACGGGTGTTAATGTCCCTGTGCTTACTAATATGGTAGGAAGAGACTTGGTGCCAGCGATGATTGCCCAACCAGAGATTTTCGGAATCATGAAAGATTATTTAGGGCTGTGAAGCAATGCCGGGCTATAAGATTAGCGAGGCACTCATCTTTAGCACTTTAAAATAACAAAATATGTCTTCGCATAAAAAGGTTATTGCCGGTTGACTAAGAGGCCGAGACTCTTTTATGAGATTTGCGGCTACCCTTGGTTAGACTTTTAAAATATTGAGTATGCGTGTATGATAAATCAGCAATGCTAGGATTGATTGAAGATCAATGGCGTTGTTATTCGGGTTTTGGTTGCGCAAAGTTTTATGGATTGGCCGATTTAGCAGCACCAAGAAATGGTGAATCGTTGCGGGGATATCAACACTCATTCTTTAGACTTTTTATAAGGAGTTTTAAAATGCGTTCTATTTATTTAGCGGCAATACTGCTGTGCTTTTCTACTGTATCAAATGCCGAATTCCAACCGTGGGAAGACTACGAAGCAAGTGATGCAGTCTACTCGGTGACAACAATTAAAGTTGCCTCGAATATGGGCGATGTATACCTTGAAGGCCTTGCTAATACATGGGTGACGGGTAATGAGGCATCTAAAAAGTTAGGCCAGATTGAAGACTATTGGATTTATCGTAGTAGTTTGCCTGCTAGTGGCGATTTTAATTTAATGCTTGTCGTTAAATTTTCCGACACCGAAGACTTAGCTCCGAATAAAGAAAAATACCAAGCTTTTATGAAAGAGTTCACCAAAGCGAAGTCGGATGAAACCAGCGAATATGCGCAGAAAAACTATCCTGGTATTCGAGTAATTACCGGTGAGTATCAAATGAGAGAGATCACACTAGTAAAGTAGATATCTATCAATTCTGTTAAATAAAAAAGCCACCCAAGGGTGGCTTTTTTATTTAACTTGCTTAAGCAATCAACCGTTAATGTATACCCAATGTTAGGATTCTACGTAAAGGACAATGGTGGACTGATTGAACTATTGCTTATTCAGGGAGCTATTGGTCATTCAGTAACTGTTGGTCATTCAGTGAACTACTCAAGCGTCGATTGTCACTTTTATTTTTTCTAATAGCGGAACCACCCATGGTTTGTTCTGGCTAATTTCTTGTGGCGATAAATCTGTTAGCTCGTAGGGCAGCACCAACCACTTGTCAGTTTCATGCAGATAGTAATCAGGGATTCGGCCGGTTCGGTTGTTCGCTGGTCGATAAAAAGGAACGGCTACTTTTAATTCACGAGGCATGTTTCTCTTGGTTTTAGTTTGCAGTCGGTTAACGACGGCCTCGATATTCTGGCCACTGCTGAATACGTCATCGACAATAAGCAGGGAGTCGCCTTGATTCATGTTCTCAAACAGATACTGTAAGCCGTGCACGCGAATGTCTTGCGGCTGGTCTAGACGCTTTTGGTATTCGTCACGTCCCTGATAGGAGGTGCGAATAGCGATATGATCGGCTTCGACGCCTAGGTACTGCAAACACTCCTGAACATAAATGCCGACCGTCGAACCGCCTCGCCACACACCAACGATGAAGTCTGGTCGAAACCCGCTCTCATATATCTTTACGGCGAGGCGATATGAGTCATTCAGCAGATCTTGTTCTTCGATGTATTGTTTTTTTCCACCGCTGTGGTCAGTCATTAAAATAAACCTATTTACTATGTGTTACTTAGTTTGATATCTTGTCGTTTATACTACTCTTAAGGATTACCCTTTTGAACTGCTTTTTGCCTTGGCTTTTGGACTGAAGCGTTAATGACCCTCTGATTAATGACCAATAAAACGTATTTATCTGCACAGCAATTATTAGAAGACTCGATAGAACTGGGAACTCGAGTAATCAATAGTGGCTTCAAACCAACAATTATTATTGCGATATGGCGGGGCGGTACACCGATTGGTATTGCTGTGCAGGAGTTGTTTGCCTATAGCCGAATTAAAACCGACCATATTGCGATTCGCACGTCGTCCTATACGGGCATTGATGGTCGTTCATCCGAAATCGGAATTCATGGCATGAACTACCTGATTAAGAATGTGAAGCACGAGGACAAGCTACTCATTGTCGATGACGTGTTTGACACCGGACATACCATTACTTCGGTGATCGATTATTTGCAGAAAAAGGCTAGGCTGAATACTCCTCATGATATACGAGTGGCTGTTCCGTATTACAAACCGAGTCGAAACCAAACGGATAGAGTTCCAGACTACTATCTGCACGAAACACAAGAGTGGCTCAAATACCCACACTCGCTTGAAGGGCTGACGGTCGACGAAATAGAGCAACATCGTCCAGAGCTGTATGAAATTCTAAAACCGCATATTAAAAATTAGATACAGTTTGTCGTGATATTTTTGTTTATCGAACTTGATATTGGTGACTGGAAATATGCACAAAGGGCACGATTGCTTACCTACGGCTAAGAGGCATGTTTGTATTTTTATAGCGCTTTTGAATAAGTCCCTAACCTCGCTAATGGAAAGGCGCTATGATATGGCTCAATTAATATGAGGGTCAAAATAATGTCGCGTATGAGTTCTAAAGAAAAAGCCGAGTTTCGTAAACTAATGGCGGAAAAAGGTTATTCACGCATTCCAGTTTATGCACCAACCAACGCAAAGGAACTGCGCGCTGAGATTCTAGAAGTGACTGCTAAAATGGTTGAAGACTACGAAGAACTTAATTCTGAGGAGTGAAGGCAACATATAAGTTGTCACAAGATTACTAACTTAGTATCTTCAAATTCTCCTTACTGTTTTGCGGCGCTTTGCTACTCGCGAGTGCCTCAACTGCAGGCTACAACCCTGTGATTGCATTGTGATTGTATATTGCCGCCGAGGGGGGTGAGCCATCAGAACTCGCCTAATTTACTTGTCTATCGCGTCCTTCCCAGAAGGGTTTTCGCAGTTCTGTTTTTAATACTTTACCCGCGCCAGATAGGGGCATTGGCTGCTCTCTGAAGCTAATCGTTTTTGGCAATTTGTAACCGGCGATCTGTGCTCGGCAATGTTCGATCAGCGCGGCTTCGCTAGCATTTTGTCCTGGCTGTAGAATGACGATGGCGTGCACTGCTTCGCCCCATTCTTCGTGTGGTATTCCGATCACTGCCACATCGAATACGGCTTCATGGCTGATCACGGCATTCTCAACTTCAGTAGTGAAAACATTCTCGCCACCGGTGACTACCATGTCTTTTACTCGATCTACGATATATAAATAGCCGTCTGCGTCAAAGATACCCGCATCCCCGGTGTACACCCAACCATCGCGCAGTGCTTTGGCGGTTTCTTCTGGCTTCTTCCAGTAACCAATCATGGCATGTGGACCTTTCACAACAATTTCGCCGGAGGTGCCCAGCGGACATTCCTCGCCCTGTTCATCAACTAAGCGCACATCACTGACACTCGTCGGTCTGCCGGCTGATTTAAGCTTGTCACCACCGTCTTTATGATCCTGTTTTGAAAGTGAGCTGACTACGGGTGCGAGTTCGGTTTGACCATAAGCTTGAACTAAGCCAACGTTGGGCCATAAGGTCATGCATTCTTGTAGAGAAGCAGCGGGCATTGGCGAGGCGCCGTATAAAAGGCATTCGAGCGTTGATACATCGGCCGTAGCCGCGTCTGGATGGCTGAGTACTATTTTCAGCATTGCCGGCACCATTAGTACATGGGTGATTTTTTGCTCAGCGAAACTAGCGAGAACTTGACCCGGATCAAAAGATTGGTGAATCACATTTGCACCACAGCAGATAGTTGTATTCATGGTGCCGGCGAAGTCCGCCATGTGAAACATAGGTGCAACGTGTAAGTAGACGCTGGTTCTCTGCATTTCGCAGTTCGGCAGGAGTCCCAGCGCACTCGCCCAAATCGCTTTGTGGGATTGCATTACACCTTTAGGGAATCCAGTTGTACCACCAGTATAAAAAATGCCCGCCATGTCGTCATCACCACGGCTAGCGGCAGCCATAGGCTGATGGTCTTCAATCATGCCTTCGTAGGAACGGGCCCATGCGGGGCACTCGCCTTCGCCCATGTAAATAGCTACGTCAAGATTCGTACATTTCTCAAGCAGACTTTCAGCCTGTTCAAGAAAGGCATCATCAAACAACAACACACGTGTATCAGAGTCATTAATTGCGTACTCGTTTTCTGGTAGTGCCCAGCGTGTATTCAATGGCACCACACAATAGCCGCCCCAAGGGATGGCAAAGATTGATTCGTAAAATCGATCGCTGTTTAGGCTTAATATTGCAACTCGATCAGCTTCATCGAATGGCAATTTGTCTAACGCAGCACCCAACCGAGCGATTCGAGATTCAGTCTCAGTCCAGTCATGTTGACGATCCCTGTAGCGGGTGGCGATGCCATTTGGGTTGAGTCTGCATGCACGTTCAATCAATGCTGGAAGTGAAATCATTATTTTGTCCCTGATTTTAAAATTTGGCTGGGTAATAGAGTCTACCCGAGAATGAGCGATAAAATTAACAAAGTAGAGAATGGCTGCGCGCGGTCAGTGTTGGGGTTTTGGCTTGTCATGTTAAACTATAGCTTTAAAGCTATTTAGCGGGCGTCCTAGAATTGTCTTTTTTAGATGAGTAAATACACTCTCAATCTCGATCATGTTGTCGTGGTTGTATCTGATCTCGAGCGCGCGATGGACCAGTTTCGAGCATTAGGGTTTACGGTTAGTCTCGGCGGCACTAATGGGCCAACTCACAACGCATTGATAGCATTCCAAGACCGAACTTATATAGAGTTGATTAGTACTCGCTCAGCGTTGATGAGAGGCATTCTCTGCTTTCTATATCGAACAAAATTTTTCTATTTGTTTCAACCCATTATATCACCGATCTCGATTAGATTTATATGTTGGCTGGGTGGCCCGACAGGCATCCGTGATTGGTGCATTAAAGTAGGGCGGCTTGAAAATATTGTTGATTGTTTGAGCACTAATAACGCTCGAATGAGCGCGATCGTGAAATTCACTCGTACTAAGCCCAACCTTGAAATAGCCGAGTGGCTGTTGGCAGCGCCAAGCGAGCAACGTCTACCATTTTTTATTCAAGACATTACGGATACCTCGATACGCATTCCAGTTGGTGACCTTACTAATCACAATAATGGATGCATTGGAATATCGAGACTATTGCTGAATGCAAAGATTTACTCTTCGATGACGGAAAAATTCGCAGTACTGCATCGCCAAGCCACTGTCGCGGAAAATTGCTCTAGCGAAACAGAGGTGCTATTTTTAGACGACCTGCATGGGCAGTTTGCAATTGAACTAGTCGGTCTTGAATCGAAGCTGAAAATTTTGCAAATGAAGCGCAATGAAACACCCATGTTTCAATAATTCACACTCACAAAGATGGATGAAGATGTTCATCTAGATACACAGCTAAGCCAATTTTGCACATCAATAATTCTTGATCTGGGTCAATGTCAAATCACTGCGCTTGTTTATACTTAGATGCCACTAAAGTAAAAGGTGAAAAATGACTGACGATATTGTGACTCTGTACAAGCGGATAGGAGGAAGGCCTGGTATCGTGATTCTAGTAGATTCTTTTTATCAAAAAGTACTAGAGGATGATAGTTTACGAGATTTCTTTATAGGTGTGCCAATGGACCACCTTAAGAAAATGCAGGAGGAATTTTTTAGCATTGCGCTGGGCGGACCAAGTGAATATTCGGATATTAAATTAGCTCACGCACATCAAGGTATGGATATCGCCACCAGACATTTTGATAGATTCGTCAGCTTTTTTTTCGCTACGCTTGAATCGCTGGACATCAGTGACGATGAGCGCTATCAAGTGATCTCACAGATAAATACCTATGTGGATGATATCGTCGGAGACTCACAATCCCTTATGTAGCAGAAATCCAGCAGTTCAACTAGTACTCTTGCCCTGTGACTAATAGCCATGAATGATGCGGCTTATTTGGCTGAGGAAATCCGATGCTCGAAATGTGACGTTCAATACACTTGCCTGCACGTTCTTTAGGGAACCAAGCGAAATCAGTGGCAACACCCGTTTTGGCTACCGTAAAAAAGAATTCCATTCCTTTATCTAGCGCGTTTTTCCAGCATCCATTCACGAACGTGGTATCGGCAAATATCTGTGACTCTACAGTTCTTTGATACTCATTCGAAGAATGCTCTATAACAACGCGTTTCAAATATTCCGACTTTTCATTAGTAGCCTCGGCGCTGCAATTACGACAATTTAAATTCCTGAGTTTTTCGGTTCGAGTTCCATTAGAACGCTTAATCTCATAGTTTCGATCCAGGCGCTCCAATTGAACTGTTTGTGACTCGACGGTAGTGACAATCATAGGCGAGCAAATCAATAGACCAAGGAGGAGAGCCGCCTTTAGACTAGAGGCGTAGGTGAATTTGGTGAACTGCATAATTCATAATAATTTATTTGTCGGAATGGGAATACTATAATAAAGTCACTTTCGACCTTAATTTGGTCACGCTATTGATTGAGCGCTTGATTGTGATGGGCGCGGAAACAGTTGATACCAACGGTATAGGCTGATTGCCGAGTTAATTTACCGACAAGCAAAACGACCAATCAGGGTTTTAAATGCTTAACACTTTAGGGACGCTGTGATTGCGTAAAGCGGCTGGTCATGCTTAGATTGCATCTTCTGATAAATTGCCAAGCCTTGCTATCAATAGACTATTTTTATGACCATTCTAAAACAAAAATTTGACGACACCATTGAACTAGTGAAAACTTCTGACGCTGATTTCAATCCTTCTAATGATTTGAAACTTGAAATGTATGCACTTTTTAAGCAAGCGACAGAAGGCGACGTGCATGGGAAAAAACCAGGGATGATGGACATTGTTGGTAAGGCAAAATACAGCGCTTGGGGTAAAATTAAGGGCATGCCCGCTGACGATGCGATGCAGGCCTATATTGATAGGGTGGGCGAGCTCACTTAGCGTTCAAGGATTAACGAATAACATGAGGTTAAAGGCTGAAGATCTTCCGCGCCAGCAGATTGCTTGCAGCAACTGCGCGGCTAATTGTTGTCGACTTGAGGTGTTCATTCTGACTGACACCGGTGTGCCTGAGAGGTATATCGAATTCGATGAATGGGGTGGGCAGACAATGGCTAGGTTAGATGATGGTTGGTGTGCAGCGTTGGATAGAAACTCAATGAAATGCTCAATTTATCAGAATCGGCCTATGGTATGCCGTGAATTTGAGGTTGCTAGTGATGAGTGCCTTATTGAGCGTGGGGTAACCTTGTGAAAAAGTATCCGTCAGAAACCTAAGCCAGTAGATTCATGGGGATGCATGTACTCAACGGGTCTTATCCTGAACCTAACATCTCAAACTCTCAAAACTATCCTAACGCGACGCTAACAATCGATCCGTTCAAATACTATACTGGTTCACTTCACTACTCTTAAGCCGATAAATTATGACAGCACTACTGACTCCAAAATCTGCCCTTCTTCTATCGGCGATTACCATCGCCGCGATCGATGGCGAACTCGATAAGAATGAAATGGCGATTATTAATCGTTTAGATGGCTTTTCATTATCCGATGAATGGGACCTGGCAATTGCTGTTTGGGACATAAAGCCGCTTGATGAATGTATTGCCTTAGTGGCGGAAACACTCGACCAAAAGCAGCAACGGGTAGCGATGGCAAATATGGTTGATATAGCTATGGCTGACGGTGGCTTAGACGAAGCTGAGAATATGCTGCTACGAGCTTATGCAGACGCATTTTGTGTCGCCGACTCTGAGATCGAGAGAATTGTAGATGTAATTACCATCAAAAATGACAAATCACTTTTCTGATTGAAACGGGCTAATAGAGATGGATAATTTAGAAGAATTTCGTGACATGGTACAACGCTTTCTAGCACAGGAAGTTGCACCAGTTTATGAGCAATGGGAAAGTCAGCGCTTAATGCCTAAAGCATTCTGGCAGACCTTGGGCGAGGCGGGTTTATTGTTGGTCGATTTTTCAGCTGAACACGGCGGGGCTGAAGCCAGTTTTGATGTCAGTTTAATGATTCAGGAAGAGATGTGTCAGGCGGGGTTTCATTCGCTTGCCACCGGATACAATATTCACGCCAATATTATTGCGCCTTATCTTTTGAATATAGGCACACCCGAGCAACAGCAGCAGTGGTTGCCTGGCATGGCACGCGGTGAGCTTATTACTGCTTTGGGCATGACTGAACCAAGCGCAGGCAGCGATTTAGCCGCCTTACGAACACGCGCGGTACGAGACGGATCTGATTACATCATCAACGGGTCTAAAGTGTTTATCACCAACGGTATTCACGCGGACATGGTTGTAGTCGCAGCTAAAACAAACCCGCAGTTAGGCGCAAAAGGGGTGTCACTGTTTATGGTTGATAGCTCGCTTGCTGGTTTTAGCAAAGGCAAAAAAATCGACAAGATGGGTCAACACAGCAGCGACACCGCAGAATTGTTTTTTACCGATGTGCGAGTTCCCGGTAATGCCTTACTGGGTGAAGAAGGCAAGGGCTTTGCGTATATGATGCAGGAGCTACCGCGTGAACGCTTAGGCGTGGCAATTCAAGCAATTGGACATGTACAAG
>CAWUWF010000032.1:0-5792 GCA_963925935.1 uncultured Arenicella sp.
TTGAAGACCCTGTTGAGTACGATCTGAACGGGGTTGGCCAAACACAGATGAACCCTAAAATAGGCCTCACTTTTGCTAGTGGGCTTCGCTCAATTTTGCGTCAAGATCCCGACGTGGTTTTGGTCGGTGAGATTCGAGATTTGGAAACCGCGGAAATTTCGGTGCAAGCGAGTTTGACCGGTCATCTAGTTCTCTCGACCTTGCACACCAATACCGCAGTCGGCGCAGTCACTCGATTGGTCGACATGGGCGTTGAGCCGTTTTTGATCGCATCGAGTTTGGTGGGTGTTTTAGCTCAGCGCTTAGTTCGTCGTCTGTGCCCTGATTGTAAAGAAGCTTATCAACCTGAAGCTAGCGAGATTGAATTACTCAAGCTTGATTCTGATCAACAGATATTCAGATCGAAAGGCTGTGTTGCTTGCGATCAGATTGGTTATCGTGGCCGACTTGGTATTTACGAATTGGTCGAAATGAATCAGGGTATGCGTCGGTTAATTCATGACCAAGCATCAGAAGATCAACTTACATCGCAAGCACGTAAGACATCTCAAAGCTTAATGCATAATGGCTTTGATCGCGTGATTGCTGGCGATACCACGGTAGATGAAGTATTCCGTGTTACTCAGTCGTAAATCGAGTACTGAACGCTAATGGCCGCTTTTGAATATAAAGCTTTGGACGCAAAAGGGAAGACTGTTAAAGGTGTTACCAATGGCGACCATGTAAAGCAAGTGCGCAGTGAGTTACGGGCCCAGGGTTTAATGCCGCTTGAAGTGAAGTCGGTTTCTCAAACTGCGGCAAATCAGTCGCAGACTAAGGGTAATCAATCTCGCAAAATAAAGATAAAGTCCAATGAATTGTCGATTTTAACTCGCCAGATGGCGACTTTACTAGATTCAGGAATGACGGTTGAGGAAACCCTTAGCGCAATGATCAAGCAATCTGAAGGTCATAAAGTTAAGTCGGTAATGAGTGATATTCGGGCCTTAGTAACAGAAGGTTATTCCTTGTCTGATGCGGTTGCCTTATACCCTCGTAGTTTTCCTGAGATATATAGAGCCTCGGTTTCGGCCGGTGAGCAATCGGGCACTTTGGATGACGTGCTTGAGCGCTTGGCAGACTATCTAGAGACGCGCCATGGTGTACAGCAACGTATCAGCGTTGCGCTTATCTATCCATTGTTCCTAACCTTTGCCTCGGTATCGATAGTGGTGGCATTGGTAGCATTCGTGGTTCCCAAGGTGGTTAAAGTATTTGAAGATACCGGCCAACAACTGCCATTTTTAACCCGTGCTCTGATTAAGACCAGCGAGCTTTTGCAAAGTTATGGTTTAGTGTTACTGGTGCTAATGATTGCAGTGGGTTTTTTCTGTTCGTATATATTTAAACAAGAAAAACCAAAACTGTGGCTTCACACGCAATACTTAAACACGTTTGGGATAAAGCGCATGTCGCGCAATATCAACGCAGCAAGAATGGCGCGTACTCTAGCGATTATGGTGGGTAGTGGTGTTCCGATACTTGCCTCAATGCGTGCCAGCGAAGGTGTTTTGAGTAATGTCGTTCTGAAAAATGATTTGAAATACGCTGCCGAAGAAGTCGCGCAGGGAATTTCAATCAGTCGTGCGCTCGATCGCAGTGGCAACTTTCCGCCATTGTTAGTTCAGATGGTGGCCAGTGGTGAAAATAGCGGCAAGCTTGATCACATGTTGGAGAAAGCCGCCTCTGCGACCGAGAGTGAAATGGAGACACGAATTTCAATGATGGTGGGTCTATTTGAACCTGTCATGATTCTAGTGATGGGTTTAGCCGTACTGGTTATTGTGCTAGCGATACTGCTGCCCATTTTTGACCTAAATGCAGTACTCAGTTAGTCAGTTACTGTAGTAACAGCAATTTAAATAATTTCAGGAACGTGTATGACTAATAAAAATATCCGCAAACAATCGGGATTTACCCTAATTGAGATCATGGTTGTGGTGGTCATTATTGGCTTACTTGCGACCATGATTCTACCTAATATTTTAGGTCGTCAAGATCAGGCACTACAGGTAAAAGCCGGCGCTGACGTTCGTGCAATCGGCGGTCAGTTAGCACTCTACAAGCTTGATAATTTTGCCTACCCCAGTACCGCAGAAGGTATTAATGCTCTAGTAAGTAATCCAGGGGGCAAAAGTAACTGGCGTGGTTATTTATCAAAAAAACCGAAGGATCCATGGGATAACGATTACCAATACTTGAGCCCAGGACAGAAAAACCCAAATAGCTTCGATGTCTGGAGTTTTGGGGCAGACGGAGCACCTGGTGGTGAGGGTAACGCTAAGGACATCGGTAACTGGGATGAAGCCCAGTAGTTAAGCCGGTTAAGGGGACTTTGATTAAGTCATTCGCTGCTTAAGTTGCTCGGGTGAGTTAATATTCAAAAAGGCTTCGGCTTGATCAGAAAAATCGACATCAACTACTCCGACTTCTTGATACCAACGATGCATAGCTCTGCCGCCCACTGAATAAAACTTGCGCAAGGACGGCAGCGCATCGATCTTAATCAAGCTATGCATATTTTGTCTGCGCTCACCATCGTGCACCACAGCAACGGATTGACCACTACTGCTGAGCTGTTCAAATAGCTTAGACACATAGTCTTCTGGCAAGGCGGGTGAATCACAACTACACAACAAAACGTGGCTAGTATTCTTGCCCAACGCAGAGTTTTCAATAAAAGCCGCCGCTGCATTTACCCCCGCCATAGGCCCTTCAAAAGAAGCCCCTTCAAAAGAAGCCCCTTCAACCCTGGCATGTCCAATATCCTCAACCAAAGGATAACCGTACTTACTATAGCTATCTTGATTGCGATTAACGCACAGAACAAAAGACCCTAGCTGTGCTTTCAGGGCGTCTATTACATGCTCAATCAAAGGCTTGTTTCTATAATTTTGTAACCCTTTGTCCAGACCTCCAAAGCGACGTCCGGCGCCGCCAGACAAAATGATAGCGACAATAGATGATTGATTGTTAGGGCTCGGATTAGACATGTCTGCAAACTACCATAGGAATAGGGCCTGACCAAATTAAATAGTACGTGCTTTAGGTGATAGTAATTCGGTTTTTAGGACAATGACACTAACTGTCAGAGGGCTTATTCGCTCAGCGCCTGCCAGGCTTTGGCTAAACGTTTTTCAGATACCGGCAATTGAGTTCGAAGTTGCTGGGCAAATAGCGAGACACGCCATTCCTCTAAAAGAATAGCGAACTCTCTAAGTGCAGGTTCGATTGTGTAAGCCCAATCCAAACCAAAGCCGCTACTGCCGAGCAGGCTATTCACTCGCTGGTCAAACTGAGTTTGAAACTTCAATAAGCTTTGCTGATGTGGATTACCGATTCCTGGTTTGTCTAATCTACTTTCTACCGCCTTTAAGTAACGTGGGTATTGGCGCAATTGCGCGAGTGACGTGAAGCGTAAAAATGTAGGATCAAATAAACGGTATATTTGCGACTTTATGTCTTCCAAAGCGGTGTCAACTTCTATCGAATCCGCCTTAATGCCGTTAAGCTTATGTAACACATTATCTCGGATTTCAAAGGCAGTGATGGCAGCGCTCTCTAGCTCTATGGCGGTGGGGACCCAAAGCTTGCCGCCGCTCGCTAAGCCTTTTTCAAATTGATTGGAATTTCTAACTGCGTGTATCTGTTCTCGGAAACAGCAATGCCGTAATGCTGCTGATATTAGCTCGTCTGACCATTGAGCTTTTAGTGCCGCTGGTTTGGTAAGTGAGGCCGATTTGAGTTGAGTGGCAAGCGCGCCTAAACTGGCTGTCTTTTTATCAGCTTTACTATTTCCTAAAAAAATCTCCTTTTCTAAATACCGATAACTCTGTTTTTGAGTACTACTTGCTAGGGTCGTTCGTGCTAACGCCAAGATAGCCAGTTGCGTCTCATAATTTGCTATTGTTTGGTCATCATGAATTAGCAATGAAATGCTTCGGTCATTGACAATTTTAAGCATGGGAAAGGCGCGTACGGTCATACCTTGGTGCTGATACTCGATGGTCTCTTGCAGTTCGCCAAAATCCCAAGCTTGCAATCCATGGCGTTCAAACTTAGATCGTGCGGGCGAATGGTCGGCGTGCACGCTTTGTTGAACCGCATCGGCATAAGCTTGTTTTAGCTCAGCCAGATTTCGGCTCTCATCCACTAAGGAGCCATCTGTATCAAGCACTCGATAGTTCATTCGATAATAGTTATCTAGTTTGCTGAGATCAAAATCTTCAGGCGTAACAGGAACCCCAGTTTGACGATATAAACAGTCGCTCAATTGCTGGTGCAGAGCTTTGTTTTGTAGCTCCAGTAAAGGCATTATACGATCAACGGTGTCAGCAGCGGGTGCAAAATTTCTTCTAATTGGTTTGGGTAATGATCGAATCAGAGCGATGCACTTCTCTTTCAGTAAGCCTGCTACCAGCCAATCTCCAATGTGATCAGGGAAGGGAGCAAGTACCGAAATAGGCACTACCATGGTCACGCCGTCGGCCTCCTTGCCTGGGCTGAATCGGTAGATAATACCTATTTGTTTACCATGAACTTCAATGTGATCTGGAAATTGCGCTACTTGCTGCTCATCAATATCAGTTAACAGAAGCTCTGACGAATTAAGTTTTAGCTTTTCATTCTTCTCGGGGGTAAGCCACTGTTGAAAACTTGTTCGATTGTTTATTGCAGGTGCAACGCGTTGCTCATAAAATTTGCGAATAATTTGTTCATCAACTAATAAATTTCGTCGCCGAGTCTTAGTCTCGAGTTTTTCTATGTCGCTTACTAGCTTTAGATTGTGAATCAGGAAACTGTTGTCTGGCAGGTTTTGTTGGGTTTGGTATCGAGCCTCGACTAAGGCGCTCTGAATGAAAATTTGATGAGCTTCCCGTGGGTTTATGGGGCCATAGTTGACGCTCTCTTTGTCTCTGAGAGTGAGGCCATAGAGAACAGTTTTACGCAGCGCTTTAACGGTTCCAGACCGGGCGTGGTAAGATGGTGCGCTATAGCTATAGCGACATAAGTGGTGCGAGGACTCAATCAACCACTCCGGTTTTATTTGCGCCACGGTGAGCATAAATACTCGCGACGTCTCCATGAACTCAGCGGCGACTATCCATTTTGGTTTACGCTTAGCTTGTGATGAAGATGGAAATAGCTGAACTTTGCGGGTGCGGGTCGCAATGTATTGATCATCACTATCTTTGGTCGCAATATTGCTCGTAAGCCCACTTAGCAGAGAACGATGAATGGTTTCATAGCGTGCGTCAAATAGTTCAGCGCTCTTTTGCTTTACCTTATTTGTTTTGTTTTGTTGCTGTTCCGGTAGCTTAATCTTCACCCAAGTCTCTGTTTTCCATCCCAAATCTCGACAAATACCCGACAACTGGCGATACAGCTCCCGCCACTCGAAGATTCGTGCAACTGACCAGTATTGCCTTAAACAGTGCCTTTTGAATTCGGCGTTACTAAATTCTTCACGGCTATTATTGATTGCTTGCCATAAGTGCAAATAGGAATAAAAGTCGGATTGGGGGTGCTGCAATAGACGATGCGACTGATCTGCTGCTTGCTGTTTGTCAGCAGGACGTTCGCGGGGGTCTTGGATGCTTAGCACGCTGACTAAAACTAAAGCGTCACGTAGACAGTTGCTCTGCTGGGCCGAAACTAAAATCCGAGCATAGCGAGGGTCTATCGGCAGATCACTCATTTGTTGGCCGATTTTTGTTAGCTTATAGCTGTTTGATGGTTCTGGCTTTGGGGCG
>CAWUWF010000033.1:0-17933 GCA_963925935.1 uncultured Arenicella sp.
CTTCACCGCGCGGGCTGGTGTCAGGACAAACAATGGCGATTCCGTGTTGACTAGCAAACTGCTGAGCACCCGCCTTGGTGACAAAGTTCTGATCGTTGCAGGTAAGACCCGACAACCAATACAAAACGGGTACTCGTTGTTGCGCGGCCTGCGACGGTAAATAAATTGAGAATTGCATGTCACATCCCAGCACATCTGAGCTGTGTTTATATTGCAATTGTCGGCCGTCGAATATTCTATTCTCCGCAAGTTTTTCCATTTTCATTCTCTTTTAATCGGTGATAGAACGCTTTAGTACAAGACAACCGAGCGAATAGATTTGCCCTCGTGCATCAAATCAAAGGCGGTGTTAATTTCATCTAAAGGCATGGTATGAGTGATTAAGTCATCGATATTAATCTTACCGTCCATATACCAATCAACGATTTTAGGCACGTCGGTACGCCCACGCGCGCCCCCAAAAGCAGTACCCTTCCACGACCGGCCGGTGACTAATTGGAAAGGCCGCGTTGATATTTCTTGACCAGCACCGGCAACACCAATAATAAAAGATTCGCCCCAGCCTTTATGGCAGCACTCTAGGGCTTGACGCATGGTGTTTACATTGCCAATACATTCAAATGAATAATCAGCTCCGCCGTCGGTTAAGCCGGCAATCGATTCAACAACGTTATCAACCTCCTTAGGATTAATAAAGTCGGTCATGCCAAACGCTTCGGCCAACCCCTTCTTGCTGTCATTGATATCCACACCGATGATTTTATTGGCACCAACCATTCTGGCACCCTGTATTACATTCAGGCCTATGCCACCCAAACCGAACACGACCACGTTTGAACCCGGTTCTACCTTAGCGTCAAAAGCGACTACGCCCACACCGGTGGTAACACCACAACCGATGTAGCATATTTTATCAAACGGAGCGTCTTTTCTAACTTTAGCCACCGCAATTTCTGGCATCACGGTGTAATTGGAAAATGTTGAACAACCCATGTAATGCAAAATTGGTTCACCATCGATGGTAAAACGACTGGTGCCATCTGGCATCAAGCCAGCGCCCTGGGTCTCACGAATCGATTGGCACAGGTTGGTTTTAGGGTTCAAGCAAAACTTGCACTCACGACATTCAGGTGTATACAAAGGGATAACATGGTCGCCCGGTCTAACTGACTTAACACCCGCGCCCACTTCGACCACCACCCCAGCACCTTCATGCCCAAGAATCGCCGGAAATGCGCCTTCTGGGTCATTGCCCGACAAGGTGAAAGCATCTGTATGACATACACCCGTCGCTTTAATTTCGATCAGCACTTCGCCTGCCCGAGGGCCACCAAGCTCTACTTCTGCAATTTCTAATGGTTGGCCGGCTTTGAACGCGACCGCTGCTTTGGTTTTCATATGGGATATCACTCCTGAGTCGTTGATATTGGTAAATTAGGCCAGCGCGGGCGCTGCACTTTTGTTTGTTAATTCTACGTTAAATTGTCAGCAATACTTTAACCTGTCTTTGCTATGCGGCCAAATAATTATTAAAGCTGCTTGCATCGATCTCGCAACACGGTTTTTTGAATCTTACCTGTGGCAGTTTTAGGTAGGCTGCCAAAAACAACCTTCTTAGGCTTTTTGAAGCGGGCCATATTGGCGCTACAAAAATCGATCAACTCTTGCTCGTCAACTAACTGGCCTGCTTTTAGCTCAATAAAGGCACAGGGAACTTCTCCCCATTTGTCATCCGCCATGGCGACCACCGCCGCCTCACCTACCGCAGGGTGTTTGTAAAGTATGTTTTCTACCTCAACGGATGAAATATTCTCACCACCAGAGATAATAATATCCTTGGCTCGGTCTTTAATTTGAATATAACCATCGGCATGGATCACTGCGAGATCACCACTATTAAACCAACCATTTTCAAATGCCGCTTCGGTCGCTTGGGTATCTTTTAGATAGCCTTTCATCACGATATTGCCTCGAACCACAATTTCTCCGATGCTTTGCCCATCATGCGGCACAGCCAAACCGGTTTCGTGATCAATCACATCAACAGTTTCGGTCATCGCAAAGCGAACCCCTTGCCTCGACTTAAGCTCAGCCTGCTGTTCTGCAGATTGTTGTGCCCAATCCAATTGCGGAGCAGATTGCAATACATGCCCATAGGTTTCGGTTAGACCGTAGACATGCATCACGTCAAAACCAAATTCTGCCATATTTTGTAGCACACTTACCGGCGGTGGCGCCCCTGCCGTCAGCACCTGGATTGGGCGCTTAAAATACTTTTGATCGGCAGCAGGTGCGTTGGCCAACATATTCAAAACAATCGGTGCACCGCCAAAGTGAGTGATCTCATGCTGCTCTAAAAGTTCAAAGAATTGCTTTGGTTCAAACGCGCGCAGGCACACCACGGTGGCCGCCTTGGCAGCCATGGTCCAGGCATGCCCCCAGCCATTGCAATGAAACATTGGCACAGAGTACAAGTAGCGCGGCATGTGTGGAATATTCCAAGAGGCAATAGTACCCATGGTCATTAAATACGAACCACGGTGATGATAGACCACGCCTTTAGGCCGACCTGTGGTGCCGGAGGTGTAATTCAGCGACAGCGCTTGCCACTCATCTTCTAGCTCTTGCCATTGATAATTGGCATCGCCCTCCTCTACTAAGTCAGGATAAAAGCAGTAATCCAGACCAGCGGGTAAGTCGACCCGCTCTGACTCAGCGGCGTGGGGGTCATCGATAACAATAATCTGTGGTTGATGTTTAGTTGCCGCTAAGGCTTGCTCTAAAATCGGCCAAAGAGCACGGTCCACAATAAATAATTTAGATTCAGCGTGATCAATAATGTAAGCCACCGTATCGGCATCTAAACGTGTATTGATGGCATTCAACACGCCGCCAGCCATAGCCACCGAAAAATGACATTCGAACATCTCAGGGGTATTAAATGCCAACACCGTAACAGTGTCGTTAACGCCAATACCGCGCTGCACTAAGGCCGAAGCGATTTGCACGCAACGTTGGCGCGTTTGCGACCAAGTAAACTGCGTGTCGTGATAAATTAGCGACGGTTGATCAGGGTAAATATCAGCGGTTCGATGCAGAAAAGAAATGGGGCTTAGCGGTACATAATTTGCCTTATTCGGTGTTAATTGATCGTATTCAATAGTCATTGCGAGCGCCCCCTTAATCTGCTTCTTCTAATTTTGTACGGTTTTACCAGTATCCAACATTGAGTTAATTCGCTCGCGAGTAGCGTCAGTGGCTACCAGTTTCAAGAAGGCTCGGCGCTCAGCGTCGTATAAGTCCTGCTCGCTCATCAGAGTGCCTGCCGGCACTTCACCACCAGTGACAATACGTGCCAATTCAGTAGCAACAGTGACATTGTGTGGGGTGAGTTTGCCTTGCTGATGAGCTTCTGCCAGCCATTCACACATTGCCACGAACACCTCTTGCCCCGGCATGGCTAAGTCAGGACGATCAAATCCCATTTGTTGATCGAGTTCTGGATTTGGGTTTAAAATCGCGTTTAAAGCGGCGGGTAATAGGTTATCTCGATTGCTTAAAAATCGATCATTGCTACGTAACATCGCTTGCTGCTCGGCAAGTATCGGTGATGAGCAGGTACGACCAAAACCAAGGTTCATGAAAGCCTTCCAAGCGCCATCATTAATAGTGTTTTGGCTGTCTTGTGCTTGAACCTTTTCTATCCAACGATACAGGGTCTCTTTACAACCTCCGCCGCCAGGAATTAAACCAACACCTGATTCAACCAACCCCATGGTTGAGTTAGCATGACAAATAACCTGCTTAGAATGCAACACAACCTCAAAGCCGCCACCGAGAGACATGCCAACGGGCGCGCAAATAACGGGCGCATCTAACACCGACATGCGATGCACTGTGTTTTGAAAATACGCTAAGAATTGATCAAGGCCATCCATGTCTTCCTTGCGAAAGAAACCTCTCACGGCCTGCAGATTCACTCCACAGGAAAAATGCTGCGCATCGTTGTGTACAATAAGACCCTTTAGCTTGCCTGCTTCAATCTGGCTAAGCGCATCAGCCAGAATCGCCATCGAGTCGCCATCAAGCGCATTGGCTTTTGAATGAAATTCAACCAGCGCTACATCTTCAACGTTATACCAGCTTGCCACAGCACAACTATTGACTGGGCTTAGGGTTTGTTTGCGTTCATTAAAACGTGCGCCCCCAGACGGACTGGAAATCTTCAACCAAGCGCTGCTGCCATCAGTCTTAGCCGGGTGACTAAATTGACGCGCTTGTAAAACGTTATCAGCCACGCTATAAAAAGTTGATCCGCGAGCCTGCTCAAGAAAGACGGGAATTGCGCGACCCTCGGCCTCTAATCTATCAATAAAGTAGTCAACGCCAATTTCATCTATCAGCTCAAACGGCCCCTTAATCCAGTTGTAGCCAAGCTTCATCGCAACATCGATGCCAACTGGATCGTCACCCACTTCAGGGATGATTGATGCTGCATAACTTAATGTACGGGATAGAACTCGCCAAGCAAATTCACCATAAATACTATTGTCTTCAAGTAAGCGCATCACTCCGTCACGTTCTGCTTCTAACGCTACTGGAATTGAAGGCCGTTGTACCGCGACGTACTCGCCACTATTTAAGTCGATAACCTGGCGTTGCCCATCGGCCGTTCGATAGAAACCCTGACCTTGCTTATTGCCGGTCTGTCCGTTAGCAATCATTTTCACCATCAGCGGAATTTCTTGCGACTCACCATGGTAGGCATCGGTGTCGGGAAGCGTATTTAATAAACTACGTGCCACATCCGACATAAGATCAATGCCGATCAAATCATAAAGACCGAACACGCCAGTTTTTGGAATGCCCATCGGACGCCCATAAATTGCATCTGCCTGCTCTGGGCTTAAGCCCATTTCAACCGCCGCGAGTAATGCAGATTGGATTGCAAAACAGCCGACTCGATTGCCTAAAAATCCTGGTGTATCCAAACAAGCAACCACGCCTTTGCCAAGATCTTGATTACAAAATTGTGCCAACTCGTCCATCACAGCTTGGTCGGTATCTGCGCCTCTGACCAGCTCCAATAAAGGCATAAAACGTACTGGATTGAAAAAATGGGTGATGGCAAATCGCTTGCGAAAGCTCTCTGGCATATCTTCCACCAGCAACTTAATCGGGATGCTAGAAGTATTAGAACTGACATAGGCCTTGGGATCGCAAACTTCGTCTATCTTGCGATATAAATCCTTTTTAATATCTAAGCGTTCAACCACGGCTTCGGCAATCCAGTCGCAGTCTTTGAGTTGATCAAAGTCATCCCTTGTATTACCAAGATGGATGTAAGACTCATAGTCTTTACTCATCAAGCCTTGCGTCTCGCGCAGGCGCTCAAGCCCGCGCTCGGCTAACGCATTGGGCTTATCGTCGCCTGGCAAATCCAATAGCCAAACTTCAATCCCTGCATTGGCTACTTGGCCTGCAATTCCGGAACCCATTGTGCCCGCACCAATGACTGCTACCTTTTTAATTTTCATTATTATATTTTTATAAGCTATTAAAGTTCTATTAATTCACGACTGATAATTCAGGGCTGAGTGCTCAGCTATCGACACTCAAAATAAAGTCGCGTAGTGCAAGCAAAACCTGCTTGGGTGCCTCGATAGGCAGCATATGCCCGTATTCAGGAAGTATTACCAGCTTAGCGTTCAACAATTGCGCGGCTGCTTTACCTGCTTTGGCAGGGGTCATCTTATCTTGACCCGCTAAGATCATACACACCGGCGCGCTTACCTTTGCTGCAGCAGCATCGCCTGCTTGATAGTCAGCACAACTCTGTAGATCAACCGCCAAGGGATTATTGCCCATAATTTGGCGCCCTACGGCTATCGGCTGCATGCCGGGAGTTGGGCTCACGCCCATGTGGATTTTTTGTCCAAAGCCCCACTGCAGCATCATGTCAGCCGCTTGAAAGGCTGATTTCTTAGCTGTATCGATTAACATGGGATTGACTGGAATCGCTGTTGAGGTGCCGATACCGGTAATTGATTTCACCATGTCAGGCGCAAGGTTAGCTAATTCAAGAGCGCTTAAAAAACCCTGCGAGTGAGCAACAATGTGTACTTCTGGCACTGCCGCTGCATTTAGAAAATCACGCAGCCAACTACCCGATTGCTCAATACAGCCAATAGCCTCACCTGCGGAGAGCGAGTGCCCAGGAAAATCGGGGGCTAATACTGAAAAGCCATTGTAGGCAAACCAGCGGGTCTGTAGTGCCCAACTACGATGGTCGAGACCACTGCCGTGCAAAAATAAAACAGTGGGTAGGGCTGCATCAAAAATTTTGCCGCCGGTTCCAATGTGAACCTCATCGCCATTAACATTTAGCTTCATTATTTAGCCCCTGCTGACTGTTTGACAAGCCGTTGTGCGGCTTTAAGCCCGACTGCAAAATCATTTTGAATGTCTTTAATATTCTCGAGGCCAACCGACACCCGAATAAGATCTTCGCTGATACCCGCGGCTTGCATCGCGTCAGCGGATAGACGCGAGTGAGTGGTGCTACCAGGATGTAATACCAGAGTACGAGAATCACCCACATTCGCTAAATTAGAAGCAAGTGTCAGGGAGTCAATAAATGCAGCGCTCGCTGCTCGGCCCCCGGTGACACCGAAACACAGTACCGAACCAGCGCCATCTGGAAAAAGCTGCTTGGCAACAGCATGACTTGGATTGCTCTCTAGGTCCGGGTGATTTACCCAACTAACTTGCTCTTGGTCTTGTAACCACGCCATCAAAAGCTTGGTATTAGCGACATGCTGCTGCATACGCATACCTAAGGTTTCGATGCCCTGCAGTATTAAAAAAGCGCTGTTTGGACTAAGGCAAGCACCAAGGTCACGCATCGACTCAGCGCGAATCTTCATGACCAATGCATTAGGCCCAAACTCCTCCCAAAATTTAATACCATGAAACGGCTCATAAGGCTCTGTCAGCTCAGGGAAACGACCGCTTTGCTCCCAGTCGAAGTTGCCTCCGTCGACGATTGCGCCGCCAATTGCTGCACCGTGTCCACCCATCCATTTAGTAATTGAATGAACCACCACATTGGCACCCGATTCAAATGACTTACATAACACTGGAGTGGCAAAGGTTGCGTCCACCACCAGTGGTACGCCTTGGGCGTTGGCAATGTCACTAATCACAGGCAGGTTCGCTACCTCAAGGCCTGGATTGCCAATCGACTCACAAAACACCATTTTTGTATTTGGCTGGATCGCGGCCTTTAGCGCATCGACATCATTAATAGAAACAAAAGTTGTTTCAATGCCGAGGCGCTTCAATGTGTGGCGTAATAAGGTTGCGGTCGAACCGTAGATTTGGCCCGACGACACAATATGATCGCCAGCCGAACATAAAGTGATAAATGTGGTGAACAAGGCGCTCATTCCAGATGCAGTGCAGATAGCGCCGGTACCACCCTCTAATGCGGCGATTCTTTGTTCTAAAACAGCTACCGTGGGATTTGATATACGGCTATAGATGTGCCCGCCCTGCTCTACATTAAATAGTGACGATGCGTCGCTGACGCTCTCAAACACATAGGAAGTGGTCTGGTAGATAGGCACTGCGCGCGAGCCATGATCGCTCTCTGGCACATAGCCGCTGTGCAGCGCTACAGTATCTGGATGATAAAACGAAGATCGGCTCATAGGTCTCTCAAAATAAGTGTCTAAATATAGGTGTTCTGAGACGCCGTGGTCTCAGAAGTTCGCTGGTGTTTAAAGTGACCGATAGTTTACGCCAATAGTGGCGAAAAAGGGCATTGGTTTAGTCCGTGAATGCTTTAGCCGGCGAATTGTTAGATCGAAATACCCGCCAATTTGGTTTCGAGATACTCGCTTAATCCTTCGCGCGCTCCCTCACGACCTAAACCACTGTGGTTCATGCCGCCAAACGGTGCTGCTGCACTGGTTGGGTTGATATCGTTGATTCCGATAATGCCAAAATTTAATGCCTCAAATGCTCGCATAGCGGTGGATAAGTTTTGAGTGTAAACATAGGCTGCCAAACCATAGTTGGTGTCATTAGCCATCTCGATAACCTCTGCGTAAGTGTCGAACGCGATGACCGCGGCAACTGGGCCAAAGGTTTCTTCGCGATAGATCAACATCTCAGGGCTAACATTGCTGAGTAGGGTTGGTGCATAAAAGTGACCACCGGCTAAAGGACCTTGGGTTAAAGAGCTACCGCCTTTTAACAAAGTAGCGCCCTTACTAATAGCGTCCTGCACTTGATTTGCGACTTTATCAACCGCTGCCTGATTGACCAATGGCCCCACGCTGGATTCTGGTAACATTCCGTCTCCGGCTCGCAGTCTGCCTATGCGCTCGCTAAGCGTTTCAAGAAATGGCTCAAGAATCGACCGCTGTACAAATATTCGGTTTGGGCTGATGCAGGCCTGCCCCGTGTTTAGAAATTTAACCAAAGACACGCCCTTGGCCGCATGTTCCGGATCGGCATCATCAAACACGATGAAGGGTGCATGACCACCTAGCTCCATAGAGACACGCTTTAGTTGCGGTGCGGCGTCGGTAGCCAATTTTTTGCCGACCGCTGTCGAGCCAGTAAAGGTCAGCTTTTTAACCAGCGGGTTGGTGCAAAACTCTTCACCAATAGGCGCTGGCTTGGAAGTCGTCACTAAGTTGACAACGCCGGCTGGGACACCTGATTCGTGAAGTATTTCGAACATCGCTTGCGCACACAGCGGGGTCGCTTCTGCTGGTTTCAAAACAACCGTACAGCCTGCAGCCAATGCCGGTGCAATTTTTCGGGTAAGCATCGAGATCGGATAATTCCAAGGCGTAATTGCAGCGACTACTCCTATCGCCTGGTGACGAACCATAAAGCGTTGATCTGCCCGCGCAGACGGGATTGTTTCACCATAAATACGCTTCGCTTCTTCAGCAAACCAACGTAGAAAATCTGCGCCATATTGAACTTCATTCAATGCCGCCTTGAGCGGTTTACCCTGTTCACTCGTCATTAACTCAGCCAGACTCTGTTTGCGCGCCAACATCAAGTCGTAGGCTTTATTTAGGATCGACGCACGAGCATAAGCGGTGCTTGTCGACCAACTTGCGAACGCAGCAGATGCTGCTTCAATTGCGGCACGAGCATGCTCTTGAGTTGCATCCGCTACTTCGCCAATCACTTGCTGATTCGCCGGATTGTAGACCTTAAAGGTAGACCCCGTTTGTATCCATTCGCCGTTTATATACATATTTTTCGATTGTTTTATTGATTAAAAAAAGAACACGCTGTGCGCGACAACATAGGATGCGGGGTATCGCATTTCGACGGTTTTTTGGCAACGTGCATGTTAATAATTATAAAACAGGCCGTGGATGAATTTGACCACCCAACACTGTTCCCCAAATTTTAATATGCTTGAAGTTTTCTGGTGCGATGACTAATGGGTCTTGCTGTAGAATTGTAAAGTCTGCTTGTTTACCTAATTCGATGGAACCAATTATATGCTCTTGTTGAATCGCTCGAGCCGCTTCGATGGTGATGCCTCGTAACGCTGCGACCACGGACATCTTTTGATTTGGCGCTAGAACATTACCCATGGAGCTTACTCTAGAAGCCGCAATTCCAGCTAACACCAAAGGTGCTGCAGGCGCCATTGGCAAATCAGAATGAAACGAAACAGAAACGCCATTGCGCTCTAGATCACCTAAGCGGGTAATATTATGTGCCCGCTCTGGGCCTAGCCCGAGTTCTGCATATTTATCACCCAGCGCCCACAGATAGAATGGGTTGGCGCTAACCGAGATACCCATGTCTGCAATTCGCTTAGCGTGCTCTGGGGCTGAATAGCCATAGTGATGCAAGACTGTTCGATGATCAGGGCGTGGATTCTCGGCTTGTAATTTCTCGATAATACCCAGCACCACATTCAGCCCTTTATCACCGTTAACATGGATATGTAATGAAAAGTCGGCATTCCAATAGGTTCGCGCCGCGAGTTCCAAATCCTCCGGAGGCATAATCCATTCACCGTGATGCCCGTCTAAGTAAGGATCTTCCATTTGCATTAATTGCGAATAGAATGCGCCGTCTGCTAACAGCTTCACCTGTTTCGGCAAGAACTGTATTTGTTTATTGTCGCGTAACGGCAATGCGTCCAATGTACTTACTGCTTTAGGGTAACCATCTGCGGCTAAGGTCTTACCATGCCCGACAATCAGCATACGCAACGGTAAGCTATGTTGCTCTAGAACTTGGCTCAGGAGGCCCGTTTCCATATCTAAGCTCATTAACGGGGCACCTTGATCCGCGAGTGTCGTTATACCATTCATTTGTGCATGTAGAAGGGCATCGTACATCCCGCTTTTCAAGCGCTCAGGCTTAAGAATAAATGGTGCCAGGTTGGGGAAAATATCAAACAAGCCTGTTTCCCAAAAATGCCCTTCGGCTAAATTAACTGCGGGATGCTCGGGGAATTGTTGTTCATCTATGCCGAGCGCTGATAAGCCCGCTGTATTGACGATGATTTCATGGAAAGATCGCTGCCAAACTATTATCGGGCGAGTGACTGAAATACGATCGAGATCCGCTCGTCTTATTTGCCCATGAAAGTACTGGTGATAGCCCCATGTGATTAACATCTCAGTCGGATCTTCTAGAGATGCCTCTAGGGCGACTAAACGGTCTACATAGGCTTGTCGACCCTGCACGCCCTTCACCTGCTGCGATGGCAAACTCCAGTCGAAAGGAGTAATGAACTTGGCCGGCAACAAAATACCCGCCAACATTGGGTGCAGGTGATTATCAATTAAACCGGGGGTGATCACCTTTTCAATAAAACGATTGTCGATAGTCAGCTGGTACTCAGGTAACGCCACTTGTATCGAATCGATAGTGCCAACCGCCACGATTTTATCACCGGCTACGGCGACTGCCGTTGCGCTAGGCTGCGCATCATTCATGGTGAGAATACTTTTGGCAGTAAACACCCGCGCCTGAGATTTTGGCTCTACCTGGCCCGTGTTTTGTTCATTGCTACAGCCGCTTAAAACAACCGTTACCAGCAGCATTGCGCTTAGCACATTTCGCGTGGACATAGATCTGATCATAATTTAATTCCTAATTTTCTTTAAAAATGAAAATAGTTTCTTCGATAACGACGGCATATAGCAAACAATATTCTTTAAAACACAGCCCTTAAGCAAGAATAATACGCAATGCTAAACGCCGATGTCTAACTACTTTATATCGCTTGATCACTGTTGAGGCTATCACTATTATCGCTGCCTATTCTAAAGCACTAACCGAAATGAGGCCATAATGCGTCAACAACTACTTACTCTAATAATACTGCTCAGCCTTGCTGCATGCGGTGACCAAAAGCAAACCACACAAAAGGATGAAGCGCCTGCCGCTGCAGCACAAGCCGAAGAAGTAGCAAGTCAATCAGAGACCGACAAGCTGAATGCTTGGTTCGAAGTCAAATACGAAGAAGAACTGATGATGAGCCCGATCTCTTTAACCTTTCAAGGTAGAAAGGAACGCTACGGCGAGATTGATGATATGAGCGAGGCTGCGCAAGACAAGCAACTAGAATGGAAGGGTCAAACAGTTGATCAAATGAAGTCTAGCTTTGATTACCAAGCACTCAGTGATGATGCACGGTTAAGTTATGACCTCTGGGAATATCAATATGATCAAGCGCTAGCATCGACTAAATTTCGACGCAATCAATATGTATTCACTCAAATGCAGGGTGTTCATACCTTCTTGCCAACATTAATGATGAGCTTTCATAAGGTTGATTCCTTATCTGACATGGTGGCTTTTAACTCTCGCCTAAACGAACTAGGCCGAGCGCTCAATCAATTGGTAGAACTTGCTAAATTGGGCATCGAAGCGGGTGTTCGCCCGCCACGCTTTTCTTATGAAATTGTTATCAAACAAGCCGGTGATGTCATTACGGGCAAACCTTTTGATGATTCCGAAACCGATTCATCACTCTGGGCGAATGCTCAAGAGAAGGTAGCTGCTTTATTAAACGCTGACACTATTGACCAAGCAAAGGCCGATGAATTGTTGGCGCAAGCAAACGCAGCATTAGTCACTAATCTGCAGCCTGCTTACCAAAACCTAATTGAGTTCATGCAATCTGATATCGCCAATAGTAGCGCTGATGCCAAAGGCGCATCTACGCTGCCCAATGGAGCGGCCTATTACGCAGAGCGGCTTGCCAATCAAACCACTTCAAACATTAGCGCTGAAGAAGTTCATCAATTGGGGCTGAGCGAAGTGAATCGAATCCGCGCAGAGATGGAAGCCTTAATGGTAAAAGCGGGTTTCGACGGCAGCTTGCAAGAATACTTTACCTATATCCGCGACAATAAAGATAGTGAAGAATATTATTATCCAAATACAGATGCGGGTCGCCAAGGTTATATAGACGATGCCAGCGCTGCAATTGAGAATATCAAAGCACAGTTACCAGACTATTTCGGTATTTTACCTAAGGCTGATTTGGTTGTGAAACGCGTTGAAGCTTTTCGTGAGCAAGATGGTGCACCTCAACATTATTATCCAAGCACGCCAGACGGTTCACGCCCAGGCGTCTACTACGCGCATCTTTCTGATATGAGCGCAATGCCTAAAAATGAACTAGAAGTGATTGCCTACCATGAAGGCCTACCGGGCCACCATATGCAAATTGCGATTGCGCAAGAACTTAAAGGCGTGCCTACTTTTCGAACTCAGGCGGGCTTTGGCGCCTATGCTGAAGGCTGGGCGCTTTATAGCGAAAAACTATCTAAAGAAATGCCATCCACATTCACCACCATAAATTCGGACTTTGGTCGCCTAGGCAGTGAAATTTGGAGAGCAATTCGTTTGGTCGTTGACTCAGGCATGCACCACAAAGGCTGGAGTGAACAGCAAGCCGTAGATTTCTTTTCGTCCAACTCACCAGCGCCATTGGAGACCATTCGCACTGAAGTTCAGCGTTATTTAGTATGGCCTGGTCAGGCTACTAGTTACAAGGTTGGTATGATTGCTATTCAACGCTTACGTAAATTGTCGGAAGACGAGCTAGGTGATAAGTTTGATATTCGAGGCTTTCACGATGCGGTTTTAGATGGCGGTTCGCTGCCATTGAGCATGCTTGATCGTAAAGTAAAGCAATGGATAGCTAGCCAGAAATAAAATAGGCTTTTAAATCGCAAAAAGGCCATCAGCAAGCAATTGCTGATGGCCTTTTTTTCGGCAAAGTAGTACGCCTTAGTGAAGCCTATTTAACGAACACTGCAACACCGTCTTTAATCGTCTGCAATACAACTATATCCTTAATCGCATCTGGCTCTACCTTCAATGGGTTTTTATCCAACACCACAAAATCCGCCATCTTACCTACTTCTATAGAGCCTTTTCGATCTTCTTCAAAATATTGATACGCAGCGTCAATAGTGATTGATTTTAAGGCTTCGCCTACCGTCGCTCGTTGCGCTTCACCAAGCACTTGACCACTACGGGTAACTCGGTTAACCGACGCCCATAGTAAACGCATCATATCGGGTGGCACAATCGGCGTGTCGTTATGTGTGGTATAGCGCAAACCTTTGTCAGTACTGCTTCGCAGCGGACTAATTCGCGATGCACGCTCGACTCCAAATACTGAGTCGCGATGCCAGTCTCCCCAATAGAATGTATGGGCTGAAAAATAGGATGGATTAATACCTTGATCAACCATAGAATCAATTTGATCCTCGCGCACTGTTTGTGCATGAATCATTACGGTGCGCCGATCTGCTTTGCCTTGCTCAGCGTTCGCGGCGGTAATGACCCTAATTAATTGATCGGCAGCGGCGTCGCCATTGGCGTGCGCGAGTACCTGAGTACTTGATTCAAATGCCCTGTCAACAAAGCCCTGAACCTGTTCGTCTTTAAGCGTCGCATAGCCCGTATAGCCCTCTTTTTGACCATGCGGTGGATGCAAGTAGGGCTGCGTCAACCACGCGGTCTTGCCCTGTGGCGAACCATCTAACACTAATTTTATACCGCCAACTCGAAAATGATTGTCGTAATCGTTCGACGATGGAAACTCACTAAGACGTTCTCCCAAATAGGGCGCGTACGGGTAGGCAACAATATCTAATTGCAGAAGTTGAGCTTGGGCAGCTTCACGCAGTAATTCAATATTTTCAGCCTGCGCCGCACCATCTTGAACTGTGGTGACTCCGAAGCTTGCATAGTACGTTTGAGCCGCCTGTATTAGTTTTAGGCGCTGTTGTTTGGTCGGCGTGGGGAAGACTGACCGCAATAAGGCCATTGCCGATTCTTCGAGAACACCATCAGGTTCTTTACCATCATCTAACCTGCGAATAATACCGCCTGCAGGATCGGGCGTTTGAGCATTGACAGCTCCGGCCGCTAAGCATGGCGTATTACAGCTAACAAAATGCCCAGAGACATGACGAATTGCAACGGGGCGAGTGGTCGAGACCTGATCTAGGTCGGCCTTGGTTGGATGACGTTTTTCAGCCAGCAAAGAATCGTCGTAACCCCAACCAATCACCCAGCTTTCAGGCTCGGTATTAGCGGCATGAACCTTTAACAATTCAACAACATCAGCAACCGTATTTGCGGTTCCGACCGGCGGCGATGAGACATTCGCAGCAGCCAGATTCAATGCTGTGTAAGTTATGTGACCGTGGGCATCTATAAAACCCGGCATTAGTGTTTGGCCATTCAGGTCGATCAGCTGTGTATTGTTACCCGCTTGTGCTTGAACCTCATTTCGATCACCTACTGCAATAATCTTGCCATCTCGAATAGCGACCGCTTCAACGGATGGTCGCTGTACGTCCATGGTAACGATATCGCCGTTAGTGTAGATCGTCGCGGCAAGGTCAAGAGCTTGTTGATCGCCCGATTTGGTTTGCAACTGAGGGTTGTCATTGCAAGCCTGCAATACAAGCATCAGAATAATGGATAAACTTAGATTAACAACAAGCTTCATGAATAACTCCTAGGTTCTATGTATAACTATTTTGATTGACTAGATAATCGCATAGTTTGGATCCGAGTTTTAGACTTAATAAGACGCTACTTAAGTTTTCACCCTCTAAAGATGGCTAACAACAATGTATCGGCAGAGCCCAATCTGGCAACTTTCAATGCAAACGTGTAGGCTATGCTCCTGACAATAATCTGAATCTAAGGTAGTAAGCGATGCTGGCACATAACTTTTTTGATTTTTACACGAACCGGTTTCCGGATAATTTGTGTATTGTATTTGAAGGTCAGAGTATTAGTTTTAGCGAGGTTGCCACGGAAGTTAACATCCTAGTTGCCGGCTTACAAAAACTAGGCGTGAAGCCCGGTGACCGAATAGCGTTACTTAGCGAAAATTGCCCAGAATATATTCACACCCTATTTGCCGCTAGTAAACTGGGCTGCGTGGTGCTGCCGCTTAATTATCGTTTGGCCCCAGCGGAGCTAATTTTCATTATCACTGACTCGCAAGCTAAGTTGCTATTGGTGCCCGATCAAAATATGCAGACACTGCTCAGCGGCATTGAAAGCAGCGCTGACACTATGCCACCAGTGGTCACTAAGCTAGCCTCTAGTGAGGCCAATAGACTGGTATGGTCAGACTGTTTCTCTACGCAGGCCACTGTCGACGAATCACTTATGGGCGCTGACCAATTCGACGAGAACAGCCCCTATTTGCAAATCTATACCTCAGGAACCACGGGCCATCCCAAAGGTGTTTTACTCAGTCACCGGAACCTTAGTAACGGCGCTCTGTCTGGAATCTTCGCCGCCCGCCATCGACCGCAACTCGGCTCACTGGATTTAGTCTGCGCACCTAACTTCCATATTGGTGGTTCAGGCTCCATGCTGATTCCTATTTTAGCTGGCGGCGGAATTGTATTACACAAGACCTTTGATCCTGCAGCCGTTATAGCCGATCTGCAACGATTCCCAATTACCACAACGTTTCTTGTGCCAGCCATGATTTTGGCGATTGTAGATAATGTGCCAGGAATAGAAGATATGGAATTCCCCAACTTAAAACAAATAAGCTATGGCGCATCACCGATCAATTCCACTTTGTTAAAGAAGGCACTGTCCATCTTCGAGTGTGATTTCTATCAGCTGTATGGCTTAACAGAAAGCACCGGTACCGTAATTTCCTTAAGCGCAGAGGATCACTTGCGAGCTCTGGATGGGCAAGAGCATCTGCTAGCGTCCTGTGGCCGAGCGCAAATTGGGGTAGAGATTAAGATTGTTGACAAAGACGGCAATCAATGTGCGGCCAATACAATTGGTGAGATCTTGATAAGAAGTGGCACCGTTATGCTCGGCTATCACGGTCTAGCCGATCAAACGGCTGAAGCCATTAAAGACGGCTGGTTGCATTCTGGCGACTCCGGCACAATTGATGAAAATGGCTACATCTACATCAAAGACCGAATTAAGGATATGGTGGTTAGTGGCGGCGAAAACATTTATCCGGTAGAAGTTGAAAACGCTTTAGCACAACATCCTGCAATCAGTGATATCGCGGTAATCGGTGTTCCCGATCAAAAGTTCGGTGAAGCCCTGATGGCGTGCTTAGTCCTAAACAACGGGCAACAAATTGATGTGCAAGAGATCGTTAGCTTTTGTCGTGACAAATTGGCAGGCTATAAAATTCCTCGGCAAATACAAATACTAGATGCACTACCTCGCAACCCAACCGGCAAAGTACTCAAGACTGAATTAAGAAAACCCTTTTGGGATGCCCACGCCAGAAGCGTTGGCTAATCTCCATGCACAAGCGAGTTTAGCTATGCCAGCATCGAGAGCGCAGGTTTTAACCCGGCCTCTAAGCCTACAACTTAGTCATTTGGCACTGAGTTGTGTTTGGAATCTGGCGGGTGTCTACCTTATACGTCACGGTCTTGCACCGCTTGGCCCAACCGCGTCAATGGCTACCGCTGCGTTATTGATCGGTGTAGGCTTGTTGATGATTATAGGCGCTAAAAAAAATGTTTATTTATATCTGTTCTGCTCGGTCCTAGCCATCGCAGGTGCGGGCGCTGCAATCGCCGGGGCTTTCTTCCAAAATCCAAGTCTTTGGCCATCCGATGTTTGGCGCTTATCTGGCGTAGGATTAAATTCCTTAGCAATAATTGGCGGCTTTTGGGGATTTATCACGCTTTATAAGGCGGCAAAAAAGTAGCGGCAATCACTAACGATGATCTTGCCAAAAGCCCCTTCCATTTTCTAGGAGTAACTCAATGAAGAAGTTTTCAATTCGCTTAAACAACCATAGAAAGACTTATCGCGACCACCGCGGTGTTACGCTCGCCCTAATTTTTTGTATTAGTCTATTGTTTATTCCATTGAGCTCAACCGCAGCCGATTCTGAGGTGACTTATGATCTCGTCGTTACCAATGGTCGAGTGATTGATCCCGAAACTAAGTTTGATGCTATCGCCAACCTAGGCATTGATAATGGCACCATCACCGAAATTTCGCTACAACCACTGCAGGGTAAGAGAACAATAGATGCAACAGGCTTAGTAGTCGCTCCTGGCTTTATCGACCTGCACTCGCACACGCCTACCCTGCTTGGCGCGCATATGAATCTGCTTGATGGGGTTACCACGCAATTGGACTTAGAGGCCGGTGCCTTTCCAATCAAATTTTACGGCGAACATTATCAAGGCGGTGCGCAGCTCAACTACGGATCCTCAGTGGGTTATTTTGCGATTCGCATTAAAGTAATTGAAGGTATAGATCAACCTTATATTTTTACCGGCGCCCGACCTGCAACTTTAGGCGGCGGGGCCTTTACTCAGCAAGCCAGTGAAGCGCAAATCCAACAAATGCGAGGTTTGCTTAAACAAGGGCTGGATCAA
>CAWUWF010000034.1:0-25545 GCA_963925935.1 uncultured Arenicella sp.
TGATTGTGGCCTTTTCACCGAGTGTGCGGGCTATATACTGCGACCAACCTCCGGGTGCAGAACCTAGATCCACGATCACCATATTAGGCCGAATCAGCTTATCCTGCTCGGCGATCTCTTTGAATTTAAAGACTGCGCGCGAGCGATAACCTTGACTAGTCGCCCGCTTCACCCACGGGTCATTAATATGTCGCCTGGCCCATTCGCCAGTTTTATTGCCTTTTCGTGCCATATTGAGGTGCTTTTAGTTAAAAAATGAGTAGAATCGCGCGTTCAAGAAATTCCATTATCCCATTAAATGAACTTAACTGGAAAACAAAAGAATTACCTTCGTGGTATCGCCCATAGTAAAAACCCTATTGTCACCATCGGCGGCAAGGGTTTGACCGAAGCAGTAATGAAAGAGATAGAGCTAGCGCTTGATCAACACGAGCTTGTCAAAATCAAATTCCCCAGTAACGCTAAGGCTGAAAAGGTAGCGCTACTGGCGCAGATTACCTCGCAGTCGAAGAGCCAACCGGTGCAATTAATTGGTCGCGTTGGGGTTATCTATCGTACTAGTGCTGAACCAAAAATAACGCTACCTAGTATCTAGTTTACATCACAGCATTTGAGTTGTTTGGATTAGATCTCTCGTGTTGTTCTAAAATCGACGTCGGGCCATCGCTCAATAGTCAATTGTAAATTGACCATATTGGGTGCGATGTAGGTCATACAGTCAGCGCCATCGATCGCAATGTGCGATTCATTTTTACGCCGAAAATCTTCTTCCATTTTAGCGTCTGGAAAATGCAACCAGCGAGCTGTTGACACCTGTACCGGCTCGAAACCACAGTCTACGTTATATTCGCTTTTAAGACGATAGGCGACCACGTCGAACTGCAAAATACCGACCGCACCCAAGATCAGGTCATTGTTGATCAGAGGGCGGAAAACTTGGGTTGCACCCTCTTCACTTAATTGAATCAGGCCTTTCTGCAACGCTTTTGCTCGCAAAGGGTCTTGTAGGCGCACGCGTCTAAATAGCTCTGGCGCGAAATTTGGTATTCCTGTGAATTTTAAATCTTCGCCTTCGGTAAAGGTGTCGCCGATCTGAATGGTGCCGTGATTGTGTATGCCTAATATATCGCCTGCGTAAGCGTCTTCAGTTTGTTCACGTTTGGCTGCCATAAAGGAGCTGGCGTTATTGATAACCATATTGCGTTTAATTCGCACATGCTTAACTTTTTTGCCTTTTGTAAAATGCCCGGAGGTGATTCGCATAAACGCAATTCGGTCATGATGCGATGGGTCCATGTTGGCCTGAATTTTAAAGATAAAACCAGTAAACTTCTCTTCGGCAGCGCTAACATAACGCGTTTCGGCATTGCGGCCCTGTGGCGGCGGTGCATGCTCAACGAAGTTGGCCATCAACTCTTCAACGCCCAGATTGGAGATCGCCGATCCAAAAAAGACCGGGGTAAGATCGCCGCTTAAGTAAAACTCTATATCAAATTCATTGCTAGCGCCTTTGACCAATTCAATTTCGTCACGCAGTTCTTGAGCAAAGCCACCCAGCATTTGATCTAACTCTGAGCTGTCCAAACCTTTAATAAACTGATCTTTGTTGGGGTCGTTCCCTGGACGGCCGGCAAAAAGATGAATGGTGTCATCATAGAGTCGATAGACCCCTCGAAACAACTTACCGGTGCCTACCGGCCAAGTCATTGGCGCGCAGGCTATATCAAGCACCGATTCAACCTCGTCCATCACTTCGATCGGATCACGGCCTTCGCGGTCCATCTTGTTGACGAAGGTCATGATAGGCGTTGTGCGTAGACGGCAAACGTCCATCAGTTTGATGGTGCGTTCTTCTACGCCCTTGGCAATATCAATCACCATCAGCGCGGAGTCTACTGCGGTCAAGGTTCGATAGGTGTCTTCGGAGAAGTCTGCATGGCCCGGTGTATCTAACAGGTTGATCATTTTGTCGTTATAGACAAACTGCATCACCGATGAAGTTACTGAAATGCCTCTCTGCTTCTCTAATTCCATCCAGTCAGAAGTAGCATGACGACCCGATTTACGCGCTTTTACATTGCCCGCCATTTGGATTGCACCACCGGACAGCAGTAGGCGCTCAGTCAAGGTGGTCTTACCCGCATCAGGGTGCGAAATAATAGCAAAGGTGCGCCGCTTTGCGACTTCGGAGGACAAACTCATGGGATTCTCAGTGACGAATTCGTGTTAGTTATGACGTGTTGGCAGAGATTAACTAGAAGATTGCTAAAAAAATGTAGGTTGGTGCCGTGGGGGACTCAAAAACTAACCGTGTTTAATCTTTAAACGCTCAAACCCTTCAAGCTGCGGCGCGATTATAACGAAATCAATGGCTTTATTCTGGCTATATTTGACTTTCTAAGGCCAAGCGAACATATAAAGCTAAATCCCAGGGCGATAAACAACTATGGCTCAAGCTCCATTCGTCTACCACGCTGATTTAGTATCACTGAATCAGACTTAATTGCCACCACCTTTAAACCCGATCTTATAAAATCGTTTTCGCGAAACATCTTACCGTTTATCATGACAAAACGTTGCTCTACTTGCTCTGAAAAAGACACGACATTGACAATAATATCATCATTGGCAAGCACCTCGATAGAGCCCTCACCCACCGATTCATTATCAACCACAATAGCATCACGTTGGAATAATGAGCCTTGGGATAGAGAGTTTTGGGTGCCGCCCCCTATTGTCGAGCCCTGCCATAGGCTGAACACCAGCACCAACAGGCCGACCGACAGCACTATTAAACCGAGAATAAGCCAGTGCGACCAACGAGGCTGCTCCTGCGGGGCAGGCATGTCAGATAGGGTCGGCAAATCACTTAACTTGCGCTCTTGCTCAGACTTTCTAAGCGCTTCTAAAATTGTGGACATAATTTTATCTCTGGTTCGCGCTTAGCGAAGACGGTTACTAAGTACTAGAGTGGCATCAGGTGAAACAATTTCGCTCATCAACAAATATGTTTCATTGCCGATCTTACTATCAGCGGTAATACCGAAACGCGACTGCAGGGCAAAAACCTTTTGTGACATATCCAAATCAAACTGAGTCTCCGTCACAGAATTCAGTAGCGGCAGGTTGGTCGCGTTTAACGCCCTATTCAAAAGATCTCGAACGCCTACAACGCCAACGCCTTCACTGCCCTGCTTAAGGAGTGTAGATCCAGCTTGGTCAGGCCGCCAGTAGAGTACTCCGTCAGCTGCCCAGCGTGCCTCTAATTCCGCTCTGCCAATCACCGCGGTCGATTCTCCAACACGAAGTGTTACGGTATCAGGCCCAAGGAATTCCACAATCACCCTATATAATTGGTCCTTATTGTTCAGTGCAACAATCGCTGGCCGGTTGTACAGCCGTAATTTCTCTACTGTTGAAAACGTCAAACAACGTAAGCCATTTTGCTGTACCACCTGACAAGGTGATTGCAACATTTTCTCGGGCAAATCAAGTTGCCACATTCCAGTCAGTTGTCGCGCTGCGGCAATACCGCCGCTGACATCCGCCGATGTTTCAAGTAGCTGACCAAGATCACTACCCTTCCAATTCACCGCAGTCACCTGCCCATTGCTCACTGGTGGGGGTATCGGCGTACTTACAGCACTTGCTGATGCCATATCCTTTAATGACAACAGATCAATCGAGGGCGGTAACAGTGTCGAAGAATCCAATAGCTCATCAGCAACGATCACTAACCCTGGCGTAATAGCGTTCTGCTCTGTCACTTGCGAATACGAAGCATCCACTGCCTGATCATCAGAACTTGAGGCAATAAGGCCCGTGTTTAGCACAACCTCGGCGAATTCTTCTATCGCCTTACTCGAAGGCAGTGGTTTGGCTTGCTCAACAACACTACCATTGGCTTCGCCTAGCTTAATTACGGCTTGGTTCGACGCATCAATTTTAGCAACGACAGCCTGCGTTGAAGTCGCATTGTTGACGACTGGTGGAGCTGGAGCCAAACCCGGCGAACCAGAAAAATACCACCACAAAGCAATATTCAGTAGCGCTATTAAGGCTAGCGGCAATGCCCATTTCGGCAATCTTACTGCACTCTTTTCAGGCCCAACAGTTTCGATGAATACATCTTTAGCCGCCGCTTTTACCATCTTGGCATCAACCAATAATTGGTCATTGGAATACGCGGCTAACAATGCATGGTCTGCTAACACATTAATACGCCTGGGAATTCCTTGCGTCATGCTGTGCAATCGGTTTAAGGCTTGTTTACTAAACAGAGGTTTCTTACAACCCGCAACGCTCAACCTAAAATGAATATAGTCTTCTATTTCATTGCGTCTAAGCGGGCCCAAGTGATATCGAGCAGTAACCCGCTGAGCGAGTTGGCGTAAATCGTTGCGCGACAGTAAATCATTAAGCTCCGGCTGGCCGATCAAAATAATCTGCAGTAGCTTTGCCTTGGTGGTTTCCAGATTGGTTAACAAGCGAATTTGCTCGAGAACGTCGCGACTCAGTAATTGAGCCTCATCAATAATCAGTACGGTATGTCTGTTTTGCGCGAAGGTTTCAAGTAAATATTGATTAATTCGGTCGAGCAATTGTTTCTGCGATGTGTCTTGCTGGTATTCGATCTTTAGTTCATCGCAAATCGTTTGCAACAACTCTTGCTCATTGATATTGGCATTCAGAATCAAGGCGACATCAAGAGTATCCGGCAATTCACCAAGGAGGTTACGACACAGAGTTGTTTTGCCGGTGCCTACTTCTCCCGTCAATACAATGAAACCTCCGCCCTGGATTAAGCCATAGCTCAGGTGAGCCATGGCCTCTTTATGGCGAGAGCTCATAAACAAATACTGCGGATCTGGTGCGATTGAAAACGGCCGCTCAGTCAGACCGAAATATGCTTGGTACACGTTTTACTCCATTGTCTGCTTATGATCAGAAAATAAACTAATAGCAATAAGCTTGTAATAACTCTGAATCGAAATAATTGCAGATCAGCACCGACGATGCAAGATTGGAATTACTTAGTCCCGAAGATGTTTGGCAACGTCTATTGCGCTAACAATTTGGCAGAAGCGGTTAAGCGCTGAAATAAGCCCTCACCACGCCCACCTATGATTTGGCTTAGCTCTTGCAAGCTAGTCACCTCGGCCGAACGTCGCCGCAACACATCATGCCCAGAAGGAATTGGCACGTCGTAGGCAACCGTCGCCAATAACTTGGACAATTGCGCTTGTTCTTTATGCTCGCGTAGTTTCGCTGCAAGCGTTTTAGCACCACGAATTTGCAGATGGCGAATATTATCCAAATTGTCGTAAACGCCTTCTACTGTCGAATAACGTTGCAGCAATGCGGATGCCGTTTTTGGGCCTATACCAGGCACTCCAGGAATGTTATCGACTGCATCACCGCATAAACCCAAGTAGTCTTGAATCGCTTCTGGTGGCACCCCAAATTTATCTACTACGCGCTCTGAATTACGCGCTTCGTTGCGTGCAAAGTCCCACCAATAATCATCGCCGCGTATTACTTGAGCGAGGTCTTTGTCGCCGCTGACAATCACATTGCGGAACCCATGTTGGCGCATTTCCAAAGCCATACTGGCGATCAGATCATCAGCTTCATAGCGCTCATGACCAATACAGAATAAGCCCGCTGCCTGCGCGACTCTTTTACATAACTTAAACTGCTGAGAGAGCTCTTCGGGCGCCAGCTCGCGGTTCATTTTGTAGGCTGGATAGATGTCGTTACGAAATGATTGGGTAAGATTTTCATCAAACGCAACCCCCACGTGTGACGCCTTGCTGCGCTCTAACAATTCCGTTAAAAACCGACTGAAACCGTAAATCGCATTAACCGGCATGCCATTCTCACCACGCATGGTATCGGGAACTGAAAACCAAGCTCGGAAGATATAGATGCTGGCATCAATCAAGTAAACCGTCGGCTGCGCCGAACTTTTTGGTATTGAGTTCATACGCGAATGTTTATCTCTTAACGCTAATTAAATGCACGCGCCGAGAATCGGCATGCACTATTTCAAAATGCAGGTTATCCATCTCTACTTTCTCTCCACGTTGAGGTACATGCCCCATAGTTTGAGAAATTAAACCACCCACGGTATCGCTCGACGTTTCTATTAACTCAGTATTGAAATGCTGATTAAATTCATCAACCGGAAGCACCGCTTTGATAATGGTTTCGTCTTCGCTAACTTCTCGAATCATGCTTTCTTCATCCTCGAAGTCATGCTCGTCTTCAATATCACCGACTATTTGCTCTAACACGTCCTCAATGGTGACTAAACCCGCAACGCTGGCGTACTCATCAACGACGACTGCCATGTGATTTCGATTCTCGAGGAAATCACTTAGAAGTACATTCAGACGCTTACTTTCGGGAACAAATACCACCGGCCGAGTTAAGTCTCGTAGATTGAATTTTTGCTTATCATCATCAAAATAACGTAACAAATCTTTGGCTAACAGTATGCCTATTATCTGGTCGCGCTCATTGTCTACCACTGGAAACCGTGAATGCGCGCTCTCTATCATCACGTTTAAGCATCTATCGAGGTCATCGTCTTTTTCGATTGACACCATATTGGCGCGCGGAATCATGATGTCACGTACTTTTAGATCAGATACGTACATCACTCTTTGCATCATGTCATAGGCATCCCTTGCAACAATGCCGTCTTGCTCAGCCATGCGCAAGTTTTCGAGCACATCGGCTTTTGACTCAGCTCGCTGATTAGGTAGCCATCGCATTAAGCATTGTAAAAAGGCGTTCGCGGAGCTCGATGGAGGTTTTTCGTCACTGTTCATGGTTTATAAAATAAGCGGTTCATAATTGATTAAATTAGCTGCCGTTAATTATGCAGTATAGTCGTGTCTAGCTAAAATAGGGTGGCGCTAACGATAAGGATTGTTAATGTCATTGACAGCCAAGACCTTGATTTCAAGACCTTCCATTTGACTAGCACTGACATCGTCTTCATGGTCATAGCCACATAGATGTAGTACCCCATGAGTCACCATGTGCGCATAATGATCTGCGACTGTCTTTTGTTGCAGTTTGGCTTCTTGGATCACTACTGAGTGGCATATCACTATGTCGCCCAACAAATCCATCTCTAGCTCTTCGATTAATTCGGGCGGAAGTTCCGCGGGAAACGACAGTACGTTGGTTGTACCGGACTTTCCTCGATAGACGTGGTTCAGCTCGGTCATTTCTGACTTATCTACCAGGCGTATAGTGACTTCTGTGGCTTTGCGCTTGCCGCTGTCTGCGTCGCCCGTAACACCACTATGCGCAGCAAACGCAGCTTGCGCCCAGACCGTAATCGACTTACTACTCGGAGGTTCCTCAGAATCGAGTTCTTCGATCGCAAATTGTACCGCAACCTCTAAACCGGTTTGACCTTGGTCCGCAGATGAACCGAGTGCCTCTACCGTGGTGGCGTTAGTCTTGATGTTCATTTTTCTCGTAAGCTTCTACAATTCTCTGCACCAATGGATGTCGTACAATATCCTTACTGGCGAATTTCGAAACCTCGATGCCACGCACATTACTCAAGACCGAGAGCGCATGCTCAAGGCCGGAACAAGTGCCCCTGGGCAAATCGACTTGCGACAAGTCTCCGGTAATCACAACTTTGGAGCCGAAGCCGGTACGAGTTAATAGCATTTTCATCTGCTCGACCGTGGTGTTTTGTGCTTCATCCATAATCACAAATGCATCGGATAATGTACGCCCACGCATATACGCTAAAGGCGCAAGCTCAATCGCGTTCTTTTCAATTAATGCAGCTACTCGTTCATAACCCAATAACTCATATAGTGCGTCATATAAAGGTCGCAGATAGGGGTCGATTTTTTGGCTAATATCACCAGGCAAAAAACCTAGGTGTTCGCCAGCTTCAACCACAGGTCGGACCAATACGATGCGGCTCACCTCATCTTCAAGCAAGGCGGCTACGGCCATCGCCACTGCTAAATAAGTTTTACCGGTACCGGCAGGGCCAATACCAAACACAACGTCGCTGCTGGCTATTGCCTTCATGTAATCGCTTTGCGACTTGGACTTGGCAATAACTTGTCTTAGTGGTGCTTTGACACGTTCAAATACAAGATTTTGCTCTGCAGATTCTGACATATTATTGATGATTTGATAAATTTTAGATTCTTCCAAACCGGCTCGTGCAGCCGTTAATTGATACAGTTTACGAAGCACTTTGGCGGCAATTTCAATGTTCGCGGAACTTCCCTGCAAGACAAAGTCGGCTCCCTGCTGATAACATTTTATCAACAGTTCCTGTTCAATGGTTTTAATGTTGCTATGTCGTTCTCCGCAAAGGACTGATAATCGAGCGTTATCGGCGGGAGATTCCTGAGAACCTAAGGATATGGTTTTCGCGGGCAGTGCTTGATTCAAGAGTGTTTCCTGTTCAAATGTGGTTGCCTAGCATAGAGTTCTTGACCGAGATTATTCGTGTTTCGTGGTTTTACTACTAAGCTTAAATGGCCATTGCCAATCAAAGCGTTTGTTACCTTAGTTATAGAACATCGCAAACCAGAAAACAAGGGAAAAACCTCGCGCTGTAAATTAGGGTTTATAATGACGAATAAAGATTAGATCATGATGCCGCGCAGGGAATTAGGCAAGGCCTCAGTAATACGCACATCGACGAATTGACCTATTAAGGCATGGTCTCCGTCAAAGTTCACCACTCTATTATTCTCAGTACGACCAGATATCTGAGTTGGGTCTTTACGCGCAGGTCTATCAACCAATAGGCGCTGAGTTGTGCCAACCATGTTTTCGCTGATTTGCATGGCCATTTCAGTAATACGCTTCTGCAGGCGTGCCAGGCGTGCTCGCTTAACGTCCATTGGAACATTGTCTTCTAAGTCAGAAGCCGGGGTGCCGGGGCGCGCGCTGTATATAAAACTGAACGAAAGATCGTAACCAATGGTTTCGATTAGACGCATGGTGTCTTCAAAATCCTCATCCGTTTCACCAGGAAAACCAATGATGAAATCAGATGACATACTGATGTTGGGCCGGATCTTGCGGATTTTTTCGATTATCTTAATATAATCTGACGCCTTATACCGGCGTTTCATCGCGGCCAAAATACGATCTGACCCCGATTGCACCGGCAGGTGCAAATGATTCACCAATTTGGGTACATCGGCATACACATTAATCAGACTGTCAGTGAATTCGAGCGGGTGCGAAGTGGTATAACGAATACGTTCAATGCCTTCAATTTCAGCAACATAACGAATCAATAATGCGAAATCAGACATAGAATCATCGTGCATTTTCCCCCAATACGCATTTACGTTCTGACCCAATAGAGTCACTTCACGAATGCCCTGCTCTGCAAGTGAATACACTTCAGCAATGACATCGTCAAACGGGCGCGAAAACTCTTCACCTCGGGTATAGGGCACAACACAAAATGAACAATACTTACTGCAGCCTTCCATGATTGAGACAAAGGCGGTTACCCCTTCAACTTTAGGCGCGGGCAGCGCGTCAAACTTCTCAATTTCAGGGAAACTAATATCAACACTGGATGATTTGGTTTTAATCACCTCGTCGTACATTTTGGGCAGGCGATGCAATGTCTGTGGGCCGAACACCATATCGACATACGGTGCGCGCTTCAGAATAGCCTCGCCCTCTTGGCTAGCAACACAACCGCCAACGCCTATAATCAAATCAGAATTTTTTTCTTTAATTTTGCGCCATCGACCCAGCTGTGAAAAAACCTTCTCTTGTGCTTTCTCACGCACAGAACAGGTATTTAATAGCATTATATCGGCTTGCGACTCATCTTTAGTTGCTTCAACATTATGTGAATCACGCAAAGAATCGAGCATACGATTTGAATCGTACTCGTTCATTTGACAACCAAAGGTTTTAATAAATACTTTTTTGTTCATAGTGATTACTAATCAGTTTTAATAAAGCAAACGCCTAACTAAGAGTACGTTTAGCCGACACTGGGATGGGGGGCGTATTCTACCTACAAACGGCTCATTTCCAAACGTCCAAAAGGTAAAAAAGCCAGCGTTTAGCCGGCTAATCTACTATCTGATGACAAATATCTAAAACACCCTCTAATAAAACTCAGTTTTTAATCGGCATTCCTGTTCAGGCAATTCAAATCAGCAAATGCGGATTCTAAACGTTGAACAAAGCGTTGCTCGCCACTTCTTAATACTTTTCGCGGATCATAGTATTTCTTGTTGGGCTGCTCATGGCCATCAGGGTTGCCGATTTGTGAGACTACGTAATCCTTGAATTGAGTATAGTAGTCGCGCAAACCTTCGTTAAACGCCCACTGCATGTCTGTGTCAATATTCATCTTAATCACACCATACGAAATCGCTTCGCGAATATCAGCCGCCGAGGAACCCGAGCCCCCGTGAAAAACGAAACTCACAGGCTTAGTTTCTGAGCCACCTAGCTTCTGTGCGACGAAAGCCTGTGAATTTTTCAAAATAATTGGCGACAACTTCACATTACCAGGCTTATATACCCCGTGAACATTGCCGAAAGCAGCAGCAATAGTGAAATTTGGACTGATTTTGCTGAGCTTTTCGAACGCGAAGTACACTTCTGATGGCTGGGTGTAGAGCTTGCTACTGTCGACATCACTATTATCTACGCCATCTTCTTCGCCACCGGTGATACCTAGTTCGATTTCCAAACCAATATCGATTTTCGCCATACGTTCAAGATAACGCTCACAAATCTCAATATTTTCTTCGATCGGCTCCTCAGACAAGTCCAGCATATGCGAACTGAACAGGGGGATTCCATTGTTGGCGTAATAGCTTTCTTGCTCGGTCAACAACTGGTCAATCCAAGTTATGTTTTTCAATGAACAGTGGTCGGTATGGAGGATCACCGTGATTCCATACATCTTGGATAATTGATGTACATGTAAGGCCGCACTGACACACCCAGCAACCGCTGCACGCATGTCCTCATTATCCAGACTCTTGCCAGCATAAAAGTGCCCGCCGCCGAAAGACAATTGAACAATCACCGGCGAGTTTAGCTTTGCCGCAGCTTCCATAACGGCATTAATAGTGCTGGTACTCACTACATTGACTGCAGGCATGGCGTATTGATTGGCTTTGGCGTCTGCGTAGACTTCGTTTACTTCATCGCCGAATAGAACGCCGCTACGGAATTTGGTCATGATCATACCTATAATATTTTTATCTGAAGGCCGTGCATACGAGTTAAGTAACACAGGGTGTTTATCTGTTGTGAGTTCGAATGTTCGGTTGAGATTTATCGAATAAACCTTTGCCAGAACGTTCTCAAGAACTTAGGCAGCAGCCGATTAGGACTGGTGCGTTTTTATTGTTTGCTATTCTAACCAATTCAGAACGGTGGTTCGATAGATAAGGGCTTTTAATTGTGGTTAATATCAATCATTTCGATAATAGTGGGGCAAAAACAGCATCGTCATCCAAGAGTTAGAGTTCACAATCTGTAAAAAGGATCGCGCCTTGATTTATAATCCTCTGCATACCACTATGGTTACCTCTTGCTTTGCCACCATTGGTACAGACACATATACAATTTCATTAATAGACTTTGCGTGCGCCGAATTGGCAAACATTTCTCAGAGACTTTGAAGTATGCTATAAAAATTCCTCGCCAGCTCGATTTATGTGATTACGAAATTTCCCCTTTAGTACATTCAGCATGCCTTTTGTATGCATTAATCGCACTCGTGTGTTTTTCGTCGATTGCACATTCCATGTAATTTAAACCCTACGATTGAACCCTTGTATGCGAATCGCCATTTTATCTAGAAGTAAAAAACTCTACTCCACAAGACGGTTAGCAGAAGTAGGCGAAGCCCGAGGCCATCAAATCGATGTGATTGATACCATGCAATGCTATATGGATATCACCAAAAGCCGCCCAGTGGTTCGCTACCAAGGTGAAGAATTGCCTTGGTATGATGCGGTGATTCCAAGAATCGGCGCGTCAGTCACGTTTTACGGTACAGCAGTAGTACGTCAATTCGAAATGATGGGCACATTCTCGGTCAATGAATCGGTCGCAATTAGTCGATCTAGAGACAAACTTCGCTCTCTACAAATTTTATCACGAGAAGGTATTGGGCTACCTCGCACTGGTTTTGCCAATAAATCGAATAATACAAAAGACTTGATTAAAACCGTTGGCGGTGCGCCACTCGTGATCAAGTTGCTAGAAGGAACCCAAGGCATCGGTGTGGTGTTAGCCGACACCAATAAATCAGCAGAAGCGATTATCGAAGCATTCATGGGCCTTAAGGCTAATATTTTAGTCCAAGAATTTGTCAAAGAGGCTAATGGATCTGACATCCGTTGTTTTGTGGTGGGCAATAAAGTTGTTGCTGCGATGAAACGCCAGGGTGCTGAAGGTGAATTTCGCTCTAACTTACACCGTGGCGGGTCGGCGACCTTAATTAAGCTTTCGCCACCAGAGCGAGCCACTGCGGTTGCCGCAGCAAAAGCGATGGGGCTAGGTGTGTGCGGAGTTGATATACTGCAATCAAAGAATGGCCCAGTGGTTATGGAAGTTAATTCAGCTCCCGGCTTAGAAGGCATCGAACTTGCGACCGGCAAAGATGTCGCAGGATTGATTTACGACCATATAGAGAAAAGCGCTAAGCCGTTTAAAACTAAAACTCGCGGCAAGGGCTAGATCAAATAGGGACTAATAATGAAAAAGATTACTATATGCGGCCATGAGATATTGCCCGGCAAATCAATTGACATTGATATGCCGATTGTTAAGTTGTATACCAATACGGATATCAGCATGCCTATTCATGTTAGGCGCGCGCGAAAAGACGGCCCAACCTTTTTTGTCTCGGCCGCTGTGCATGGCGATGAGATCAACGGGATTGAAATCATTAGGCGCTTACTACGACTAAAGACGTTTAAGCTAAGCGCAGGAACGCTAATTTTAGCGCCGATGGTTAACGTTTATGGGGTATTAAATCAAAGCCGCTATATGCCAGATCGTCGCGATCTCAACCGATCGTTTCCTGGCTCGGAATACGGCTCATTAGCGGGCATTGTGGCGCATAACTTTCTTAATGAGATTGTGAAAAATGCCGACTATGGTATCGATTTACACACAGGCGCCATCCATCGCTCTAACTTGCCACAAATACGAGCAAATCTTATTGATCCCGAAACCACTAAACTGGCCGAAGCCTTTGGTGTATCCGTATTAATGAACTCAACCTTGAGGGATGGCTCGCTACGCCAAGCCGCTCTCGAATTGAATACTAAGATATTGCTGTATGAAGCGGGTGAAGCATTACGCTTCGACGAACTTTCTATTCGAGCAGGCGTGCGCGGGATACTCAATGTGTTGTCGGAATTGGGAATGACAAAAAAGGTTCGTCGAAAGGTTAATGCCGTCCCGTATATTGCCAATACCAGTGCTTGGGTACGCGCTCACCACAGCGGTATTGTCAAAAATCTTAAAAACTTAGGCGACCATATAGAAAAAGGTGATGACCTAGCTGAGATAGGCAGCCCGCTGGGTGCAGTTTTCGGCATGGTCAAAGCACGCCGCGCGGGGATTGTGATTGGCAAACAAAACATTCCCTTAGTGCAACAGGGTGACGCGATGTTTCATATCGCCTATTTCTCTGAGCAGGAAGAAGAAATTGCAGAGAACATCCAAACCATGTCAGAGTATTTATTGCCAACAACTTAAATTAACACCCGCAGCTGAACATGTGTTAAAAGTTATTGATTTTAACGCCTTGTCGGCACTCATCCATGGTGATATTAATAGCGTATCTGAATGTGCTAATAGTCAGCAAAAACCATGCAAACCAAGATGCCAAAGAAGTAGAGATCATGTTGTTTTCTTTTGAATTCAAAATACGTTGAGTTGCACTTGTTTTTGGCGCGCTGTATATCGGCTTTATCATCGTCCGCTACAGAAAATATATTAGCTCGGCGTTGGAAGATCGAAAGTCGTAACTTGCACATATCAGCAAGCCTGACATTCATTTTAGTATCCCAGCAACTATGTGCCGCCAATAGCCACTAATTATTATTGATACGATTTCATGAGCTACGATAAAAAAATAATCGGCAACCAGGAGTGGTGTGCTTTTCCCGAGCTGGGTATCCCAGCTATCAAAGCACGTATAGACTCTGGTGCAAAAACTTCGTCTATCCACGCATTCAATATAAGTGCTTACGTTAAGAATGATATTGATTGGGTGAGTTTTGAGGTGCACCCAGTCAAAAGAAACGACGAAATTTTGATACGCTGTGAATGCCCTATTGTTGATATACGAGACGTTAAAAGCTCTAGCGGAACATCTGAAACTCGTTATGTCATTAGCACGCCAATGAGTCTTGGAGGCAGCGTTTGGGATGCTGAGCTAACCCTCTCCGACCGCGATGCAATGGGTTACAGAATGCTACTTGGTCGTGAAGCTATGAATGGACGTCTTGTCATTGATCCGTCAATGAAGTGTGTATTGGGTAAGCTATCAACCAAGAAAATCAATAAGTTTTATAATGTTTAATGACTCCTTATTTTACTTAAATGCCGCAACTATCCCGAACAAAAAGGGTAGAGCCCCAAACAAATGGCTAGTGTGCCTAGTTAAAGCATCTATACTACAATCATAGTGTTTTCACCTCGTTTCCAAGTCATTGTTATAGATAGACTCAACTAACAATCCTAATCGGCATTTATCACGTTTTAAAACTATGGATCACATCACCCCTTTATTACTTCTCGGACTGATTGGCTTATTGGGATTTTTGAGCCAGTGGCTAGCCGAACGAGTTAAATTACCCGCAATTCTTTTTCTGTTGATAATCGGCATCTTGCTCGGGCCTATTCTATCTGTGCTAAACCCAGATGCTCTGTTTGGCGAATTGCTTTTCCCTTATATATCCTTGTCCGTTGCGGTGATTTTATTCGAGGGTGCACTCACCCTGTCGCGGCACGAGTTAAAAGACATCGGTCGCCCGGTGTTGAAGCTGATTTCGGTTGGCATGCTAATCAATGGATTAATTACGGCCGTCGCCACCCACTATATTGTTGGTTTTAGCTGGGCCATGTCTGCTTTGTTCGGTGCAATCATGGTAGTCACTGGGCCAACCGTGATAATGCCCATGTTAAAGGCGGTTCGACCGCAACCTAAGATAGGCGATGCATTACGCTGGGAAGGAATAATCATCGATCCTATCGGTGCGCTATTCGCTGTGCTTGTCTATGAGTTTATTATCGTCCTACAGATGGACGCGGGTTACGGCGAAATAGCGCAGGTCTTTCTAAGCACAATCGGTGTTGGTGTAGCAATTGGTGTTGCAGCTGGTTACGGTTTTGGTTTGCTAATCCGCAACCATAAAATCCCAGAAGGCATACAGAACTTTGCAGCATTAGCATTTGTCTGTTTTGTATTTTCCTTGTCCGACGAACTGATGCACGAGTCAGGGCTGTTAGCCGTGACATTAATGGGCATTATTTTAGCCAATATGCGTGATGTAAATACGCGGGCAATTCTTGGTTTTAAAGAAGATCTTACAGTGGTGCTTGTTTCGGTATTGTTTATTGTTCTTGCTGCGCGAATTGAGTTCAGCGGCTTCGTCGCTCTTGGCTGGAGCGCTGTAGTACTGTTTTTAGTAATGCAGTTTATCGCTCGCCCGATTAATGTGTTTGTCAGTTTCATCGGTTCAGACTTCTCCTGGCAAGAAAGAGCGTTAGTAGCATGGATCGGCCCGCGCGGAATTGTGGCCGCGGCCGTCGTTGCTGTATTTGCTATCCGAATAGAAAGCCTAGGCTATGAAGATGCGTCGCTACTGGTGCCACTGGCATTTACAATTATTATTGGCACGGTATTTGTACAGGGGCTAACTGCACGGAGCATAGCTTTGCGTTTAGGTGTGGCTCAGCCCGCTACCGATGGCGTGGTTATATATGGAGCCAATAGCTTTTCGATCCAGTTGGCTGGGCTTATGAACAGCCTGGGTATCGCCGTCTTATTGTGTGATAGCAACTGGGATAAGCTACGCCTGCCTAGACTGCACGGCATCAATACTTATCATGGCAATCCTAGTTCGAAAGACGCACTCAAAAAAATTGAACTGGATAACTATGGTGTATTTCTAGGCTTGGCAGATCATTACGAAGCCAATGTCGCCCAAGCCAACCGCTTTAAAGAAACATTCGGTGAACGACGGGTGTTTATCCTCCCCGTACATAATTCGTACGGCAATCCTGAAAGGGATCTTGCAATTGAAGACTTTAGCGCCCGCACCCTGTTTAACGACGATCTAAACTCATTTCAATTGGGTCGCGTGATCGCATTCGGCGGAGCTGTAAAAACAACCAAGCTATCTGAGAATTTCGATCTTGAAAAATGGCGCGAGCATGCTCCAAACTCGGTGCCATTATGTGTTCTCACGACTGCGGGTGAGTTGAACTTTGCGGTTAGCGGAGAAGAGCTATCCACACAGGCCGACGATCAAATCATATACCTTGCGAATGGCTTTAAAGCGAATAGCTCTGGTCACAAAGCAGAAGAAAAACAAGAGCTCACAGCCGCCTCAAAATAGTTCAGCCTCACTGCTTGACAATTCGATTAGTGAACTTTCCTGCTGCTTATCTGCTGTTAAAACCAAATATCTCTAAGCCTAGGCTATCCATTTTAATTCGAAACAGTGCAGCTCTCATTATCCATGGTTAAGTAAATCATCGAGAAAAGTTGCGGTGAACTCAGAGCGATTGCCAGTACCAGATTTGCGATAAACAGCAACCGCTTGCGCTCGAACAGTTTTCTCCGCGACCAATCTCATCGCCGATATTTCATTGAATGAAAAACCCTTAATAATCAACCAAGCCACTTCACTTTCAGAATTACTAAGCGACCAACTCTTAAATTGCTCCTTTACCACTTGAGCTAGGTTGCCCTTCAACGACTCTAGTTCAATCTCTTTTGAATCCAGCTGTCGCCCAATCCGAAAGGTGGTATAGATTTCATAACCCAAGGTTAAAGGCGAGGATCGTGATCAAGCCTTAGTACCAGAATATGGAGTGACTTTTCTATACGTCAGGCCATTCTTGCGGCCGTGGTTGAATATTGAGACTGGCATAGGATTTAGATGGGAGAGAAACCCTATTACCAACGACTATGACAGCGCAGTTCGGCTTGGCGTGCAATTTGAAATATTACTAGGCAACTACTACCAGCAGCCTTGATCTTTTTCAAAATACTGTGCGGTGCTGCGCTCAGTCGGATAAATAGAAGAGCGGACAATACCTTAGCGAATACATATATTGAGTAAACCGACTCCCTCTACCGATGGCGTTTAAGCGTCGAATCTGATGGCGTGAAATAAGCAGAAACAAGATATTTCAAATAACTGAATCTTTTTTATGACTTGCGACGTATAGCAAATACACGAACACTATTTCACTGAGATATTTCCACTTATCTCAAAATAGAGGGTTGTGAGTATCATTCTATTTGTCATACATATCTTCAAACATCATGAAGTCTTGCTCCAACTCACTCTGTGCATTAGCCTTAGCGTTAGTATTCAAAAATTCACGGCAGTTTGAATTCGAATGCATCTTGTTGCTGAATGCTTTTTTGCATGCTGAGACTATCTGATTTAAATCACGGCCGATAAATAAACTTTCACCCTCTAGAAACGAATACTCCAAGGCGTTGCGCGCCATTTGTTTAATATCCCCATAACTCAAATCATAGGTTTCTACGGCGCGCTGATATTCATGAGTCAAATCAATTCTCGAGACACCTTCGTCATCTGTTGAAACGGTAAGAGGCACGTTAAAGTTGCGAAACAGCTCGAACGGATGTTGCTTGCCGCTCACTCCCAGAATTACATCATTACTTGTAAGGTTTATTTCAACGGCTATGTCGTTGCTAGCCATATTCTTTAATAGCCCAGCAACCTCAGAATCATAAATAACATCAACGGCATGCCCAATACGTTTGGCTCCGGCCACCTCAATTGCCTCTCTGACATGAAAGCCCAACTCTTCAGGAGGCACTAAACCCAGTGCGAGTTCACCGGCATGTAAGCTGATATTGCGTTTATCTTCTGACAGTACCCCCGCTTCCTCGGCAATCATTTTCATTTGCCAGCGGTAATCTCTAAGGCTGGTTGGATCATGCTCAGGTGCGACAAAATTTAGACCAACAACTCGGGGGTCGCGTTGCATCATTCGCACTGCGAGCTTAGTTTGAGCGCGCACTCGATCGCGTGGGAAATTTCTTAGTACTTGAGCTAAGTAACGAACCTGAACTTGGCACCCAGTAGCAGCGTTATCCTGATCGCAATTTTGTAGCTCACGCCGTCTGGCTTCAATGTTGTCAATTTGCGCGCTGGTCTTCGTCGCTGCTTGATCGATCAGTCGTTCCTGCTGGTCTAGTTGATGCACACTAGCGCGCGCATCGCCCATATTCCAAGACTGCATTAACTCAAGGTAGCCGATATTTTGATTTGCCGCGCGCTGCGTTACTTCACTGAGCATATCGGCTTCGCGCCCGAAGGTTGCAAGGAAGAATTTTGAGAAGGTCGAGAAAAATTGATCAGCGCCCGATTTACTGCGTAACTGGTAATTCCTCACCGAGAAGGCATCGATGATTTTATTTACAATATCGGCGTTGTTTTTTACGCTAGCCACGCTTGGACGGTTGTCTTGCGGGGCGCACGGCGCGTGGCTAAGTTCCAATGACTCAAGATTCACACAGCGTCCATCGGCCGCGGCCCAGATGATCATATTTTCAGCATAGATAGCGCCGTCTATATGATTGTGTAGATCACCCCCTTTTGGAAAGGCGTAAAGAAACTGTCGCAGTAGTACTGGGTCAGTTTTAACTTTTTCAAAATGCTTAGCGGTGCTGCGCTCGTTCGCATACAGGGGCGAACTAACAATAAGCAGTAATAGGCCACACAGGTTTAATAAGGTTCGCATAGGGATTCTTTATTAGTCTTTCGATTAGTTTTGGCTAGCGCGCTTTTTGATAACGATAGGTTCGCGCCATTTAGCGTAAATTAATATAGCCGCTGCGTATACCGCAAACGCAATAAGGTGATCGCGGCTAATAAAATCAATCGAGCTTAGGTAAACCCCGTAAGCATAAATGGCTAGAGCAATCAGCGGAATGGTTTTCATTGCGACAACCGGCAGTTTGAAGCTGGCGGCGGCATAAGCCTCAGGTCGCCGTGTGTTCAGATTGTACAGCGCCAGCGCTGGGATAATACCAAACACAATTCCTACTGCGTTGCCAAGCACCGTGATGTACTCAAGTGTGGTGCCGGTTACTATCGGGATCATCCCGACCACAAAAAATACGCTCAATAAAATATACGGTGTGCCAAATCGGTTGGTAACTGCGAGTTTCTCTGAGATCCATCCATCATGGGCTGCAATGTAAAGACCCTTGGTGCACCAAGAAAAAATCGCATTCAAAGACGATATCAACGCCAGCATAACCCCACCGATGACAAAAAACAGGTAAAAGGAATGGGGAAATATTTCTTTCGCAACAAACGCTAGGGATTTCCCTTTTACCGCATCCAGTGGTAACACGCCTGTGGCGACCATAGCGACTCCCACATATAGGACCGTCACGAAGGCAAGGCATGTCATCATAACCAGTGGGATATTGCGCCCTGGATTGATTGATTCCCCGCCAAGTTCTGAAACAAATTCACTGCCAACCATGCCGTAACGTAATAAGAATGCGGCGCTTATAAACGCTCCCACGCCCGCGGGCATCACCGTTTCAGTGTTGTTGTAGACTTCAAAGTTGTCTATGTAAGTCATTCCAACAACCACGAAACTTATCAACGAGAAGATTAATAGGCCTACCATCAATAGCTGAAACCTAGCGGCTACTTGCACGCCTAGTAGGTTGGCAACGTAACAACAAATCATCGCGATAGCCGCTATCAATGAAGTATTAATACCGGGTGCTAGCTCAGCAGCGTAATCCGCAAAGCCTAGCGCATAGGTAGCCAATACTAGTTGCCCTGCAACCAAAAGCGCTAAATAGAAAAACCCTGTTTTATTACCTATTAAATCTCGGACGTAAGTGTAAGTACCGCCCGTAGAAGGAATCGCGGCTCCTAAGGCGGCGATACATAAGGAAGGCAAGAATACGATGCCCAAGGCGAGTATAAACGCCCAGGGCACGCCGTAACCGGTAATGCTGATACCAATACCAGTGAGCACTACAACGCCCGCACCCACCACCTGCCCCATCGAGATACTAAGCAATTGCCAGAACCCGAGTAAATTACTATTGCTAGAATTGCTTGGCTTGGAATTATTAATAATGCTTTGTTGGCTCATATTTTTGAGATGCGACTAATCGATAATTGCATCATTATAGACTAGACTATGCGCTGGCATTTGCATCCGATGGCAGATGTTACTGAATTAAATTTTTGGAGACACCCTTGAAAAAAGATCAAAACGAGCAATCGCAAACAGCAAAGTCCCGCGGCATTGGAACCTTAGTAAATCATGTGGGCGAACATAAACACCACCTACGCGCTCATGTTATGCCTATCTATCAAACCACCACATTCGGTTTTGATGATGTGGCTTCTGCGCTTGATTGCTTCAGTTTCAAAGACACCGAAAGCTATGTGTATACACGAGGCCGCAACCCTAACTCTGTACAGCTCGCTGAAAAAATAGCGTATTTAGAAGGAATTGAATTAATTGAAGCTGCGCCACAAACGCCAGTTAAGGAATTGGTGGACGCCTACATTACGTCATCTGGCATGGGGGCTATCAATGCCGCCGTTCTATCCAGAATGAAACAGGGGGATATCGCCCTTGTGCAAACCAGTATCTATGGAGGCACGCATACATTTTGGACAGATGTCGCACCGCGTTTTGGTATTTCAGCGAGGTTCGTAAATAGCTTTGATCCGCAAGATTGGAAACGCGCGTTCGCAGAAACGCCGCAGGCAAATGTTGTGTATATCGAGACACCGTCGAACCCAACCATGGATATTCATGATATCGCCAGCTTGGCTGATTTAGCCCATGAAAATGACGCTTGGTTGATCGTGGACAACACCTTTGCTACGCCCTACCATCAGCGCCCTCTTGGTCTCGGTGCCGATCTGGTGGTGCATTCATCGACCAAGTATTTAGGTGGCCATGGCGTCACCACCGGCGGCATGGTGGTAAGTCGTCACGCCGACTTTGTGAATTTCTTTGGTGATCTAGGACAGTTGGCCTCTGAGCTCGGCTCAACGCCTAGCCCGCAAGATAGCTGGATGATAAACATTGGACTCAAGACTTTAGAAGTTAGAATGCAAAGACATGCAAGCAATGCATTGGCCGTTGCGCAATACATGGTGTCGCACCCTAAAGTAGGTAAAGTGCTATACCCAGGTTTGACTGATAATCCTTATCACGATCTAGCTAAGCGTCAAATGCATAATGGTTTTGGCGGCTTAGTGAGTTTTGAAGTTAAAGGCGATATTCCGTCCGCACACCGATTTCTAGATGCCCTGTCTATCCCCTCAATTGCGATTAGTTTAGGTGCGACAGACAGTCTGATTCAGAATCCGGCAACCATGACCCATCGTTCAGTTCCCAAAGAAGTGCGCGAAGCTGCAGGAATCACAGATGGTTTAGTTCGGCTATCAGTCGGCATTGAAAATATTGAAGACTTGCTGGCTGATCTAGACCAAGCGCTAGATCAAATTTAAACTGCCAGAGCGAATTTAAACTGCCAGAGCGAATTGAAACTGCCAGAGCGCATTTAGAGAGAAATACACAAATTGGAAACAGCTAACGATTTATACAGCATGGTGCTAAGCAACTCCGGTGCGGCATTAGATATTTGGCAAGCCGGCCTACACTGCGCAGACACTTTCGATGCCAGTGGCATCGCTGAGCTAAACCAGGCCGTTAAGCTTGAACCAAATTTTGCACTGGCCCATGCCGCTCTGGCTAAGCAACAGATGTTTCATGGCTTTGTCGACGACGCCAAAAACTCTTTAGCGACTGCACAGGCCTTAATTAGCAAGGTCACGGAACGTGAGTCATCGTTGATTAGTGTTTTGACAGCAACTATGAACTTTCAAGCGAACGCCCTGCAAATGGCCTTGGTCCATATAGATAGATGGCCGTTAGATAGATTTGTTTTTTCATTGGTTGTAGGCCCTTTCGGTCTTTTGGCATTTAGTCAGCAAGCAGATTGGCGTGAGCGCTGCCTTGCTTTGCTGCTGCATTATCAAAAGCATTGGCCTGAAAACGATTGGTGGTATTTAAGTGCTTTGGCCTTCTCTAAAGCAGAATGTGGCGCTACCGCTGACGCCGAGGATTTAGCCCAAAGAGCTTGGGCACAATCAGCCAACGGGAATTGCGCGCACTCCCTGAGTCATGTCTATAAAGAGCAAAACGACACCCTAAAAGGTGTCGAATTTCTGACTACTTGGTTGCACGATCATCAGACCGGTTCTGATATGCGGCACCACTTAGCGTGGCACTTAGCGCTACTGAACTTAGAAAGCGGTAGCGCCGACCAAACTGCAATGCAGCGATTATATCGAGATGAGTTTGACCCAAACATCTCAGACCCGATGCCGCTGACGACTTATTCCGACAACGCCTCGATTCTTTGGCGTTGTGCTTTACATAATATGTCGCTTGATTTGTCTTTGGTTGAGCAAACGCTTGATTACGGAAAACGTCATTACCCTGAATTGGGTTTTGGCTTCGTCGACATGCATCGTGTTTTACTTACGGCACTATCAGGTAGAGAGCAAGAAGTGGCATCACTACGTACTGAAATATTGCGCCAGGATAACCCGCATTACCTACAAAACTTACTAAACGGCGCGCTGGCATTTGCCGAAGGTGACTTCGCCAAGGTTAAGCTCTATTTGGAACCCGTATTAAACGATACGGTACTACTAGGTGGCAGCAATCCGCAGCGTGGCGTTGTTCTAGAAACTGTTGTCGCGGCGCAAAAAAATGTTTGAGTTAGAAGATCCTCAGTTAGGTTGGGAAGGCGTGTTTGCCAATGAATCGATTCCATTACCGATGCGCCGGGCTGGCATGGCGCAATGGCAGGGTGATCATGTACGTATGCTTGATCGGCGGCAACTGCCGCTCAATGAGGTTTATCTGCAGCTTAAAAGCACCGAAGAGGTGGCAACAGCCATTAAAGACATGGCGATTCAAGGAGCGTTCTCAATTTCGATAGCGGCGGGTTATGGCCTGGCCTTAAGTGCTGCGGTCGGTGTGGCGGACGATACTCGAAAACTACAGTTGGCAGCACAACGTCTGATACAAACACGCCCCACCGGTTTGGCCATCGCAAGAATGATGAAGGCCTGTCTAAGCGCTGCCGAGCAGGCTGTGATAGACGGTTTGCCGATGCAGGCTACAATGGTCTCTTTGGTGGATCAGGGCGCAACCGCTCTTGCCAAACAGGGCTATGAAACAGGTAAGAATGCCTGTGATTTATTGGATGACGGCGCCACCATTCTTACTCACTGCTTTCCGGATCGGTCCTATGTCTATCTGTTAATGGAAACGGCCAGACGCGGTAAAAGCATCAATGTTATTTGCAGTGAAACTCGGCCATATTTACAAGGCGCACGGTTAACCGCTTTATGCGCTCAGCCAGCTGGCTTCAAAACAAGAGTAATCACCGATGGCATGGGTGGATTACTGATGCGCCAAGGCGAGGTCGACGCGTTTGTTACGGCGGCCGATAGAGTATGCATGGATGGTACCGTGTGTAACAAGGTCGGCACCTATCAATACGCTTTAGCCGCAAACGCTAACAACTTGCCGTATTACACTTTACGACAAAGCGGGCCGGATAAAGAAAGCGCCAGCGAAGCCGATATTGAAGTTGAATATCGTGATGGCGAAGAAATAGTCAATTGGGCAGGAGTACGCACTGCGCCTATTGGCGTTGAAGGCTATTATCCATCATTTGATATTACCCCACCGGAATTGGTCACCAAGATTGTTACCGACAGAGGAATATTTGATTCTAATAAGATAGCGCAATACTTAGATACTATTGAAAAGATACCCGGCGCAATCGTGTAACATATGACGACTAAGCGAGACTAGACTTTCAAGAATAGATAGATGATGAAAATATCCGATGCATGGCGAACCGACGCAGATGGTTTACCAGAAATAGATGACCCTGAGCGAGCAAAATGCCGCGCTACTCGTTGTCTACCAGAAGAGGTGGGCGATTATGTACTATTGCCTGGAGACCCAGCCCGCGCAGCAATGATTGCCAAAGAATGGTTTGATGATGGCGAATTAGTTATGGCAAACCGGGAGTTTCACTCTTATACCGGTCATTATAAAGGTGTAAGAATGTCGGTGATCTCCACTGGCCTCGGCAGCCCAGGCGCCACTATGGTGGTGCAAGATTTACCCAAGCTTGGGGTTAAAGCAGCGATTAGAGTTGGCACTGCTGGTTCGGCGGTCGAGCATGTAAAGCCTGGCGACTTAGTGATTGCCAACGGTGCTGTACGAGACGAAGGTGTTTCACATAAGTTTGTGCCCGCACAGTTCCCTGCCGTGCCTAATGCTGAGTTAACCGAAACACTTCGTAGGGTCGCAAAAGAATTAGACGACAACTCAGGCTCCACCACTCACACTGGAATCGTGCATACATCCGATGCATTTACTTGCCCTGATTTGGGCGAACTACAAACTATGTATGGCAACGCCGGTGTGCTGGCTTTTGAGATGGAGGCAGCCGCAGTGCTGGTGATCGCAGGCTTAAATAAACTTGCGGCCGCGTGCATCGTCAGTATCGATGGTTACGTCAGTAATGTGGCGGCGGGCAACACCGTGCCAGACGCAGGCGCACGCGACAAAGGCATACGCAACGCGATAACCATCGCACTGGATAGCTTGGTGTTTCAGGCGCGCAGAGATGAAGATATATATAACCAGAAAGATAGCGCACAGGGGGCGTCGTAATGGCCGATTCAATTTTACATAAAGAGCTTCGTGAGCAAGTCGCTACTACCGCACTGTCATTGCTCACAACTAGGCTGGTGGTTAATACGTCGGGCAATGTGAGCATTCGCGTTGGTGACGAAATCGTTATCACTCCCAGCGGCACCGATTATGGCTCCCTAAGCGCGCAAGATATATGTGTGATCACAATGGACGGTGAATGGGTTGATGGCGAATTACTGCCCTCTTCCGAGACGCCTCTGCACATAGCTGTTTATCGATCTGATCCAGAAATACAAGCAATCGTACACACGCATTCCGTGCATGCAACTGCAGTAACCACGCTAGTGGACGCGCTCCCTGCTATTCATTATCAAATGATTGATTTAGGTGGCGAAGTCCCAGTAGCGCCCTATGCTACATTTGGCTCAGCAGAATTGGCAGCGTCAGTAGTGGGCGCTCTACCAGGCTATAAAGCGGTCTTGATGAAGAATCATGGTTCTATCACCGTCGCCA
>CAWUWF010000035.1:0-9223 GCA_963925935.1 uncultured Arenicella sp.
CAAGAGGCTACGATTCTATCGACCTGCAATCGTACTGAGGTCTACTGCCAACTCAACGGCGCTGATGTAAATGTGGTAGTGGATTGGTTATGCAACTTTCATCAATTGAATAAAAACGAGGTCGCACCGTATTTATATGTACTGAAGGGTCAACATGCCGTCACTCAATCAATTAGGGTTGCTGCCGGCCTCGATTCAATGGTGATTGGCGAATCACAAATACTAGGGCAAATGAAAACAGCCTTCGCCAAAGCGCATAAGAACGGTAATACGGGGAAGATACTTAATCGTTTGTTTCAGCATGCTTTTTCAGTAGCAAAAGAAATACGCACCAGCACCAGCATTGGTAGCCATGCAGTTTCAGTAGCCTATGCTTCGGTGGCATTGGCTAAACAGATTTTTTCTAATATTTCGGAGCAAACTGTTTTATTAGTTGGTGCCGGAGAAACTATTGAACTTGCCTGTCGACACTTATATGCCCAAGGTGTGCGCAAAATCATAGTGGCTAATCGAACCTTGGCTCGGGCCGAAAAGCTAGCATCGGAATTTGGTGCGCAAGCGATTTCACTGCATGAGCTACCGACTCGTTTGGCAGACGCTGATATGGTTTTCAGTTCGACTGCGTCTACCTTGCCGATTCTCGGCAAAGGTGCATTTGAAAGCGCGTTAAAACAACGTAAAAATAGGCCCATTTTTGTCGTAGATTTAGCAATTCCTAGGGACGTAGAGCCGCAAGTTAGCGAATTGAGTAACATCTATCTTTATACAGTTGATGATTTAGAACAAGTAATCACTGAAAACGTAGAGTCACGCAAACAGGCCGCGACGCAAGCTGAAAAAATTGTTACGGCAAGATCATTAGAGTATATGCACTGGCTTAATAATTTGGAGTCGGTGCCGACCATTCGACAATTGCGCGACCGCACCAAGCAAATCACCCAGAATGAATTAACCAATGCCCAGCGGCGTTTACAAATTGGTGAGAACCCAGAAATGGTGTTGCAACAATTTGCGCATGCGTTATCTCAAAAGTTTATGCACAGCCCTACTGAATCCTTGCGCCGCAACCACAATGAAGATCTATTGAACGCGACCCGCGAATTGTTTGACTTGAATGCTGTTGAAGACGACACTAGCGACGACGTTTAATAGCACCTTAGTATTTCGCAGTTCAGATCTAATTAAATACCGCGCGCAGGCTTACTTAATTAGTCTAGTGTTGCCCTGATAAGCGTATAATCCTAGAAAATAGTGTGCGGTAACTTTGCCAATTTCATCTGAGAATTCACATTGAAAGACTCCATTCGTTTTAAACTAGAAAACCTTGTCGACCGACAGGAAGAGCTGAATGCTTTACTGTCAGATCCAGCGACCCAAGCCGATCAGAATAATTTTCGTAAGCTGAGTATCGAACTATCCGAAATATCGCCTGTCACTGAGATTTATCTCGAGTATAAAGGCCTTGAAAATGACGCTGAAGCTGCGCAAATGATGATTGAGGAAGACGATAAAGAAATGCGTAAAATGGCGCACGATGAGTTGACTGAGATCAAGCAATGCCAAGAGCGGTTGTTGGCAGACTTACAGAAACTTTTGCTACCCAAGGATCCTAATGATGATAATAATATATTTTTAGAAATTCGCGCTGGCACTGGTGGTGACGAAGCCGCGATTTTTTCGGGCGACCTGTTTCGTATGTACTCAAGTTACGCTGAGTCGCAGAAATGGAAGGTTGAAGTGCTGAGTAAGAATTTAGGTGAACACGGTGGCTTCAAGGAGATCATATCGCGTATAGAAGGCCATGGTGCCTACTCAAAATTAAAATTCGAGTCCGGTGCACACCGAGTACAGCGCGTACCTGAAACTGAAACCCAAGGCCGAGTTCACACCTCAGCGTGCACTGTTGCAATTTTGCCAGAGGCCGATGAGGTTGGTAATGACATGGATATTAGCCCGAGCGATCTGCGCATCGACACATACCGCGCATCAGGCTCTGGCGGCCAACATGTTAACAAAACCGACTCAGCGGTTCGGCTAACGCACCTCCCTACTGGCACCGTTGTTGAATGTCAGGATGAGCGGTCGCAGCACAAAAACAAAGCTCGAGCGATGTCTATGCTAAAAGCCCGTATTTTAGACGCTGAACGTCAAGCGCAAGCGGCAGAGCAAGCAGAAACGAGAAAGAGTTTAATCGGCAGTGGTGATCGTTCTGAGCGAATCCGAACCTATAATTACCCACAAGGTCGTATAACAGATCATCGAATAAACCTAACTCTGTACAAGCTCGACACCGTTGTGGCAGGCGACTTAGGGCAAGTTATTGACCCCCTTACTACTGAGCACCAAGCTCATCTATTGTCCGACTTAGGCGATGCCTAAGGAACCGTCGGCGCAGTCCTATCGCAACCTGCTGGATGATGCGACACAAATACTCTACGACGGCTCACCGACACCACGGATAGATTCAGAAATATTGCTGCAAGAAGTTACCAATAGGCCGCTGTCGTGGGTATTCGCCTACGGCGAGACATTAGCAACAGCAGACCATGTTCGGCGCTTTTTCGACCTAGTCGCGCAACGTCAACAAGGTCAGCCAATAGCCTACCTACTCGGCTATAAGGATTTTTGGACGCTGCGCCTGAAGGTTAATAATCATGTATTGATTCCACGTTCAGACACCGAAACATTGATAGAGACTGCACTGCAAAAGCTGCCTGAGGGTGCGCTGTGCCATGTGCTAGACCTAGGCACGGGCAGTGGTGCGATCGCACTTTCGATTGCTAAAGAGCGACCCTATGCCCAGGTAGTGGCCACCGACTATCAACGTAATGCCCTAGATGTTGCCAAAAATAATGCCGCTTACAACAACGTTAACAATGTGACATTCCAGCACAGCGACTGGTTTTCGAATGTCGCGGTCGATGATAAGTTTCATCTAATCGCATCAAACCCTCCTTATGTAGAAATAGGCGACCCGCACTTAGCGCAAGGTGATTTAAGGTTCGAACCTGACTCTGCGCTAATTTCCGGCGGTGACGGTCTTGAGGACTTAGCAAAAGTCATACAGGGTGCTGTAAACCACTTATTGCCCTCAGCCTGGCTGATTGTGGAGCATGGCTATAATCAAGCCAAAGAAGTCGACCAGCTATTAGGTTGTGCCGGCTATATCAATATCGAGCTGTATAATGATATAAACGATTTACCGCGCTGCACTATTGGCCAATACCCAGCAAACTCAACGGGCATTGAAACATGAAAGAGTTTTTTAGCGAATTGGAGCGCATCCTTTTATTAAATGATGCCTCACAAAAATGTTTGGCGACTCAAACATTAGCCAAGAATTTTGAACGTCACGTTGAATCTTGCAATACTAAGCAAACGGCTCTGCCCATCAACATTCCACTGCCCGGCTATCCAGACGGCTTACGTTTAGTTGCTCCACGAGAGTTAAAACGTCGCGGCATTAGCACCCAAGAAGGTCGTAATGTACTTATGCATGCGGTCGCACATATAGAGTTTAATGCGCTCAATTTAGCTCTTGATGCAGCGTATCGGTTCAGAGATCAACCGATCGAATATTATCGAGACTGGGTTGGTGTTGCTGCAGACGAAGCTCGTCACTTCGGGTTGATTCGCGATTACCTGAACCGCCATCACTGTGACTATGCTGATCTTCCTGCGCACAACGGTCTGTGGGAGATGGCGGTAAAAACCGCCGACGATGTTGTGGCTCGGATGGCGCTGGTACCGAGAGTATTGGAAGCAAGAGGCTTAGACGTCACTCCAAAGATGATTGAAAGACTAAAGTCAGTAGGCGATCTGGACGCTGTGGAAATCCTAAACGTTATCTATCAAGATGAAATCACACACGTCCGCATCGGCTCCGATTGGTTCAGTTATCTATGTAAAAATGATGACTTAGAGCCAAGAGCAAACTTTATTCGCTTGGTCAAAAAACATCTTCACGGAGAACTCAAAGGACCGTTCAATATAGCCGCACGTCTGCAAGCAGGTTTCGATGAAAATGAATTAAGAGACTTAGAATTAGCCGCAGGGATCAGTGATCCCCGACACTCGTAACACCTTTATAGCAATTACATCGTAATACCCCTGCTAAATACATTAATAATCTTAACTCGATGTAACGGTTTTTAGCTTGAATAATCCACAGTGATATCTATATTGCTATCTAGAAATTGAAATGACTGCTGCTCAGTTTCTGCTACCAACAACATCAGGAGAAAAAACAAAATGCACAATGCATTTATTTCATTACGCGAATGGCTAAGCAGCCAAATCCTCGGTCAACCAAAGCTGGTTGACCGTTTGTTAATAGCGGTACTCGCAGATGGTCACTTACTCGTAGAGGGTGCACCCGGACTCGCTAAAACTAAGGCCATTAAAGCATTATCAGAAGGCTTAGAAGCAAACTTCCAGCGCATTCAATTTACCCCAGATTTGCTACCATCCGATATCACTGGCACTGAAATTTATCGACAAGAGACTGCCTCGTTTAACTTTCAAGAAGGCCCTATTTTCAATAATTTAGTGTTGGCCGATGAAATTAATAGAGCGCCTGCTAAAGTTCAGTCAGCATTACTAGAAGGTATGTCAGAACGGCAAGTCAGCGTCGGTCGTCAAACCTTTGACCTGCCCAAATTTTTTCTGGTAATGGCAACTCAAAACCCTATTGAACAAGAAGGCACTTATCCACTTCCTGAGGCTCAGCTGGATAGGTTTTTGATGCATGTTCAAATTGGCTATCCAGATGTTAGCGCTGAGACTCAGATTCTAGCGTTAGCGAGGGGAGAAGCTATTGCCGGCGCAGCGCCAAAACCATCAATTGAAATATCGCAACAGACCATATTTGACGCGCGCAAAGAAATTATGCAAATGCATATGGCAAACTCGGTAGATGAATACCTTGTGCAATTAGTGCTTGCTACCCGCTCGCCCGAGAACTACGGCGATGATTTGTCTGGGTGGATTGAGTTTGGCGCCAGCCCAAGAGCAACAATTGCTATTGACCGCTGTGCTAGAGCCCATGCTTGGCTGAATAAGCGTGATTTTGTTTCGCCGGATGATGTACAGGCGGTGGCTCATGATTGTCTACGTCATCGTTTAATCCTGAGCTATGAGGCAGAAGCCGATGGCTTAGATGCAGACCAAGCAATCAGCGAATTACTAGCCCGTGTTCCAGTTGCCTGAAACGTCAGACTAAGCAATGCCCATTATTAAAGCCAGCGTTAAAACAGCGAGTGCGGATCAGTTCAGTCTCACCACGGATCTGCACAGGCTACTGCGCTCAAGGCATTGGGCTCAACGTCTGAAACTCTTTTCAAGAGAGGCCGCACGCAACATGTTGCTGGGCAACGTGAGATCTCGATTTCGAGGCAGAGGCATGGAATTCGAAGAAGTACGTCGCTACCAACCTGGCGATGATATTCGCACTATTGACTGGAAAGTTTCAGCCCGGGTTGGCGATACTTACACCAAGCTATTCTGCGAAGAGCGAGAGCGACCCTGCCATATCTTAGTTGATCAACGTAGCGCATTATACTTTGGCTCGAACAGACAGTTTAAATCTGTGCTGGCGGCAGAGCTTGCAGCAGCCCTCGCATGGGCGGCCTTAGCCGGCGGCGATCGAGTCGGCGGTCAAGTAATGAGCGACTTTAGCGAACGAGATAGCCGTGGTCGTAGGAATAAACAAGCAGTATTGCAATTTATTCATGACCTAGATGAAGCTAATCATTTATTGACCGTTCAGACCCCGTCGGAGAAATCATCCCAACAAACTGAACAGACTCAGCCACCAACATCGCTAGCCAACAGTTTAGAGGAATGCCGACGCATCACCCGCCCTGGGACTGCCATATTCATCATTAGTGACTTTCATGACTTCGATGCAGACTGCGCTAAAGCACTATTTAATTTGGGCAAGCACGCTGACCTCAGTTTATTTCAAATCACCGACAAACTTGAAGAGCAATTACCTATCTTGGGAAATGTAGCGATAAGCGATGGACAACACAGCTCCAGCATTACGCTTACCGACGGTCTGACTGAAGCTTATACAGCTAAGTTAGCAGATCACCAAGCACTGCTAAAATCAGCAGTATCCCGAGCTCGCGCATTGTATAGCAAGGCTGAAACGTCGCAAACTGCGCGCGATATTCTAGTCAAAATTTTTGCCAAATAGGAGCGTTTAATGGACGAACAATTAAGTGCTGCGCTCAAGCAACAACTAAGAGATGTCCATCTGCCTGACGCTGTCAGTTGGTGGCCATTAGCGTATGGCTGGTGGATCTTGGTAATACTGGCTTTGTTTGGAATTACCGCGCTGGTTTACTATTTGTTACGCAAGCATAAACAAAATGCTTACCGACGTATCGCTATTAGGGAGCTGAATACAGCTTATACGCTATGGCAACAGCAAAACGACGTAGAGGCCTATTTGCAATCAGCCAACGCTATTTTGAAACGGTCAGTTCTGCATTTCACAAAACATCAGGGAGTCGCTAGTCAAAGCGGACAGGCTTGGTTGAATACTCTAGCCAGCAGTGCCACTTGTGAATTATCTACCGAGTTCAAGAATGCGTTTGGCTCGCAAGTTTACCGCGCCAACCCGGATGCAGGCATCCAGCTGATTCATCAAGAACTATGCAATTGGTTAACAACACATAAAGCCGAGCTTGGCCTAACCGTGAATGAAAGCATTCCTAGTTCGCCGATTAATAACGCTAAATTAAAGGATACCAAGCCTAAACGCAGCGAGGCCAACAATGCTTAGTTGGCAATGGCCTTATCTGTTTTTTCTGCTGCCTTTACCCTTAGTAGTGCGCTGGCTGCTACAGCCGAAAGATAGCGCTGCAGGCGCGATCAGGGTGCCGTTTTATGAGCTGCTGCACAATCTGAATCAAACTCAGTCACGGCAATCGTCTAGCGCCTGGATTTGCGGTTTACTAATTTGGGGCGTTTGGTTGTGTGCGGTTACCGCGGCCGCCCGCCCGATGTGGGTAGGCGACCCAGTTAGCGTGCCGCAGGATCGCCGCGACCTAATGTTGGCGGTGGATATATCAGGCTCAATGCAAGAAACCGATATGCTTGTAGGCAAGAGCTACACAGATCGAATCACCGCGGTGAAGTTTGTGGTGGGAGAGTTTGTAAAACAACGTGCGGGCGACAGAATTGGTTTAATTTTATTCGGTCAACAGGGCTATCTGCAAACCCCTCTTACCTATGATAGCCAAACGGTTAACCAGCAATTGCAAGAAGCACAAATTGGCTTCGCCGGAAACGCGACCGCAATCGGCGATACAATTGGTCTTGCGATAAAGCGACTGCGCGACCGACCAGCCGATAGCCGAGTACTTATTCTACTTACCGATGGCGCTAACAGCGCCGGCACAGAACCTTTGCAAGCCGCGGATATTGCGGCTGAAGCTAATATACGAATTCACACGGTTGGGGTAGGCGCTGACTCAAGAGTAACGCGCGACGTATTCGGCCGCTCTCGTAGATCTAATCCCGCAGCGGATCTCGATGAGAAAACCTTAACCGCGATTGCCAGCAAGACTGGCGGACAATATTTCAGAGCACGAAACCCGCAAGACCTACAAAAAATTTATGCCGAACTAGATCGCCTTGAACCAATACCGGATGAACAGACATTTCGCCCAAGCAAAAGCTTAATGCATTACCTACTCATCGCTGCGCTGTTGTGCGGTATGTTGTTGACCATTGCCGCGCGACGAAGGTTTTAGCACCTTATGGATATAGAGCTAAGTCAATTGCATTTTATTCGTCCAAGCTGGTTGCTGCTGCTGCCTATAATCTTGGGCCTATGGCTATTGCTGCGAAGAAGTTTAGCGCGCAGCAATTGGGAAGATTACATCCCAAAACCCGTGGTCGAGGCCTTACAAATTAGGCTGGCGCAAGGCTCTGATAAGTGGCAATGGTGTTTATTAGCGAGTTATCTTACTTTAACAATCGCGGCAGCTGGCCCAACCTGGAGTAAGCAGGCAGTCCCTGCTTTACAAAACCAGAGCGCAGTGGTGGTCGCCTTAGACTTGTCACCGTCCATGCTAGCGCAAGATTTGGTGCCTGACAGGCTAACCCTAGCAAAATATAAGCTGATTGACATTCTACGCAAACAGTCTGATACACAAGTCGCCCTAGTGGCCTACGCTGGCGATGCGCATACGGTTAGCCCGCTAAGCGATGACCCTTACACGATCGAGGCTTTATTGCCCGCACTGCACCCCAATATCATGCCTAGCCGCGGTAGCAATGTAGAGGCTGCGATGGCTTTGGCGACCCAATTGCTACAAGACGCTGGCGCTAGCTCGGGTGATATTATGCTAATTAGCGATGGGATTACAGAAGACGCAATTGACGCATTGCAAGATCAATGGAATAGCCAATACCGGCTGTCAATTCTGGCCGTTGGGGGAGAACAAGGTGCCCCTATCCCCGTGCAGGGGGGTGGCTTCATGCGTAATACGCAGGGCGAAATCGTTTTAGCAAGTGTCGACAGTAGGGCCCTGCGTAGTTTGGCATTTTCGCTCGGAGGTCGCTTCGCAAATCTTAGCAGCGATGACACTGATCTTGACAAGTTGCTGATAGATCGCTTTGAATCATCGGAGTCGAGTAGCCTATTGGCAATTGACGAGCGCTTCGACGCATGGGTCGATATGGGACATTTCCTAATACTAATTGCGCTGCCATTACTGTTGGTCTGTTTTCGTAAAGGTTTAATCTACAGCCTGCCGCTGATTTTCATTCTGCCCATAGATAGTGACCTACTAGCACAATCTATCGCCCAGACACCCGAGACTACGAACGTCAAGACTAATAATGAAACAGGGGAATCAAATAACGATTTTTGGAGCTCTGCGTGGAAGACTCCTGACCAGCAAGCTGCCGAATTATTCAAACAAGACAAATTTGCCGAGGCCGCGCAAAAATTCGACCGCCCAGATTGGTCTGCGATTGCTGATTATCGAGCAGGAAATTACCAACAAGCAGCCAGTAAACTCGATAAAGAAGATTTAACTAGCCTATATAATACGGCAAATTCCTTAGCCTTTAGTGGCGAATTAGAAACTGCAATCAAAACCTATGATCAGGTCTTAGAGAAAAACAAAGACCACCAAGATGCTGCGCATAATAAACAAGTAGTCGAGCAGTTACTGCAACAACAGCAAGAGCAGCAAGAGCAGCA
>CAWUWF010000036.1:0-8007 GCA_963925935.1 uncultured Arenicella sp.
TATACGACTGCTCAAGCACGAGCTCTGCCGCTTCACGTTTAAACTCTGGACTGAATGTTCTTCTTTTTGTTGTCATTAAACACCTCTATAAGATGGATTTTACCACCTAAGTTGGTGTCCAAGATCATTAGACCACTACACTAAAGAAAGTAGCGGGTATTAGTACGGGTCAGTGCTTAGCTCCCCCTCCCCCTCCCCCTTCCCGCGAAAGAAAACTATTTAAACAGACTCGCGTTGTCTCGATCTCGCAACAGGGTTCAATCACAGGCTGTGTCAATCTAGAACAAGGAAGAATTGAAAACAATAAAATAATCTCATATCTAGCGTTGTTTTTAGTTATATTGCGGCCTCACTATTTATTAATCATTATGCCAGTTTAGGAGATTTTCCAGTGCCGAATATCATAAATACAGTTGATCCAGATGGTCTCGCTGAATATTCAGTGGTCTATACCGACCGCTCTCTGAATCATATGTCTAAATCTTTTCAGGCAGTAATGAATGATATATCGCTTACTCTAAAGTCGGTTTACAACGCCGACGCAGTAGCAGTAGTCCCCGGCAGTGGTACCTTTGGCATGGAGGCCGTGGCTCGTCAATTTGCACGTGATAAGCATTGTTTGATTATTCGAAACGGATGGTTTAGTTACCGTTGGACGCAAATTCTTGTTATGGGGGACTTGCCCGCTAGCACCACTGTCATGAAAGCTCGCCAAATAGAAGAGGGCAGTCAGGGATCATTCGCACCGGCACCGATCGAAGAAGTAGTTGCAACAATTCTATCCGAAAAGCCTTCAGTAGTTTTCGCCCCGCACGTTGAAACATCCTCAGGAATGATTTTGCCAAATGATTATTTGCGAATGGTGGCAGACGCGGTTCACCAAATTGGAGGTTTGTTCGTGCTAGATTGTATCGCATCTGGCGCGATTTGGGTGGACATGAAAGAGCAAGGGGTTGATGTCCTAATTAGCGCACCACAGAAGGGTTGGAGTGGTTCGCCGTGCTGTGCCTTAGTGATGATGAGTAATGCTGCATTAAAAGCGCTGGAGCACACTCAGAGTAATAGTTTTGCGTGTGACCTAAAGAAATGGTCAGAGATCATGCGAGCTTATGAGAACGGAGGTCACGCATATCATGCCACTATGCCAACCGATTCGCTGGCCCAATTTAGTAGAGTTATGGACGAAACTAAGGCCTATGGTTTTCACAAAGTTCATGTAGCACAGCAGCAATTAGGCGACAAAGTACGTGCGCTATTGGTGGCTAAAGGCATTAAAAGTGTGGCCGCACAGGGATTTCAAGCACCCGGCGTGGTGGTTTGTTATACCCGTGATCCTGGTTTTCAAAATGGGTCTAAATTTGCCGCGCAAGGTATGCAAATAGCGGCCGGAGTTCCATTGCAATGCGATGAGCCTGAGGACTTTATGACATTCCGTTTGGGGCTGTTTGGACTAGATAAACTGTATGATGTTGACGCCGTAGTAGCTAGATTTGCCGATACCTTAGAGCAGCTCCAATAGCTTATTTTAGCGGCCAATCTTGCTGATTTATCTGCGCCGCTGGCGATCATTCATTCAGGTATTATCTAAAATCAACCGCGCTGTGGTCCTGAGGCTTGAGTTGGACGTTGATCCATTAACGATTAAAATATCTAGTTAAATCAACCGGATGCGGCTGATTTCCTGAGAAGGTCGATTTGTTTGTTATTGGTTCTTTGAATAAATATAGAATACAATGTCGGCTAAATGAAAATTTCAGTAATGTTGCATACGTTTTGGGGGAATGGACGGATAGTCTGCTTATATATGGCGGTTACTATAGCGTTGGCGAGTGTTGCTGTGCCGGGCCTAGCCATGTCGGCGTATTCTCTTACCGACCCGGAGTACGTCGATGAGGGCGGCAAGCAATTTTGGCAAATTAGAGTTACTTGTACCGATTTAAACACAAAAAGGTTTCTTGTACGTTCGCAAGATACAGACCCATGGTGCGCAAAGCATTTACTGAACTTTTGTTCTAGTGATAAGGCTCAGGCGGCGATTAATCTTTGCTCGCAGGATTATAATATCGCGTTGGACTTAAGCGATGCCAAACAACAAAAGTTAGAACAAGATCCCGTTGCAGAAGTTAATCGACAAGCTAGTGATAAATTCAGTCTGTTGCAACAGCAAGCATTGATTCAAAGCCTGCAAGTTGAACTTGGTCAGCGCAAACTGGATTTGCGCCGCAGAGAAATAGAGTTACAAAAGCGTGAGATTGATATGCATAAGCGAATAGATACGCGCCTCTAAACGATGATATTTTATTATCGAAAAAGCCGCATTGCTTTGCATAAATTAATTAGGCTTGCTGGTATCACACTGTTCGGCTCGGCAGTCATTTTTACCAGTCAGGTAACTGCTGAGGGTATTGATACAATCTCCAGCGAGTTGCTAGAACAGGTTGGTGATCAAGCTTTTTGGGAGGTAGAGGTTAACTGCGAAGGTGATTTTAGCAGCGTGATTATTCGCCAAAAATTAAAGCAAGATAATTGGTGTATCGAAAGCAGGCAGCTTGATTGTCAAAAGACCAAGCAGCAAATGGCTGAAGAAGTATGCCTCAATATTCAAATCCTAGCTAAGCCAGTTGTCACCGCGCAGCGAAAACGAGACAGACGTGCATTAGCGTCGACCTCAGCACTAAACAAACAGCAACTTGTGTTAAAAGAGGCGCGTCTAAGATTAGATAAGGAAAAGTTAGAAGTAGTGGAAATAGAAGCTAAATTAGAATCTCGAACACGGGACATAAAGCGACAACTGCAAGCGTTAGAGAACTAAAAGCTATGGTCTATATAAAGTTAAGCTTTGGCAAAATCAACTACTTGATTACTGAGGGCAGGCGGTCAATGCGTTATCTAATGCCGCAATGATTTCGTTGATGTCAGCTTGAGTGACTATTAACGCTGGGCACAGCGCTATCGTATTATTGTATTCTCGAAAACTTCGATTAGTTCGGCCAATCATCACTCCATTTACATGGCAATGGGCGGCGATTTTTATAACTAAGCTTTCTTCCACAGGCTCTTTAGTTTCTCTGTCTTTGACTAACTCGATGCCGACAAAAAGGCCTTTGCCACGAACATCACCGATAATAGTATGTTTGTCTTTCAGTTCATGTAGCTTATTTAGTAAGTACTCGCCTTGAATAGTGGCATTTTCTAGAAGATTCTCGTCTTCGATAATTCGCATATTCTCTAACGCCGCTGCCGGGCCGGCGGTACAACCTCCGAAGGTTGACACATCTCGAAAATAACCCATACGATCGTTTGAGTCCGTTTTGAATGAGTCAAAAACATCTTCAGTTGTTACCGTGCAGGAAATTGCGGCATACCCAGAAGCCACCCCTTTTGCCATGGTCACGATGTCAGGTTTGATACCATAGTGTTGGTAGCCGAACCACTTTCCGGTACGACCAAGGCCGCAAACTACTTCGTCGATATGCAGCAAAATGTCATACTTTTTACAAATCTCCTGAATCGTCCGCCAATAGCCCTCGGGAGGTGTGATCACGCCTCCGCCGGCGGTAACGGGCTCTAAAACCACAGCTCCAACGGTGTCGGGACCTTCGCGAAGAATTACTTTTTCCATTTCCAATGCGGCCTTAATACCGTAGTCGTCAATGTCTCCCCATTGCGAACGGTATTCTAAGCAATGTGGGAATTCTACGAAGCCCGGGGTAAAGGGGCCATATTGGTCTTTGCGTTCGAATTGGCCGCTTGAACTTAGCGCCGTTATGGTTGTGCCATGATAATCACGTTCACGAAAAAGAATCTTGTGTTTTGCGCCGCCATATTTTTTTGCGGCGATCTGGCGAACAATCTTGTAAGCCTTCTCATTGGCTTCCGAGCCAGAATTAGAATAGTAGACGCGACTCATGCCCGGCATCTTGTCGATCAATTTTTCGGCGAAAAGTGCCGCTGGAATATTGCCTGCGGTGTGCGCGAAAAAATTCAACTCGAGTAATTGATCATGCACTGCCTTGGCAATAGACGCGCGGCCGTAACCAACGTTGACTGTCCACAAACCACCGGAGACGGCATCAAGGTATTGTTTGCCATTAGCATCCGTCACCCGCATCCCATCTCCTTTTACAATCATCAATGGGTCACTTTGCTCATAGGGTGTGTGATTGCTTAAGTGATGCCAAACATTATTTTTGTCTGCCTTAACCGCATGCTCTGTTTCATGAGTGTCTAGATTGGTCTTTGATTGCTCGTTCATGGCGCTAACCTAATTGATAATTCGATGATTTGTGAAATTAAGGCTGCAAGTATATTGCAGTCCATAGTCTGTTACTTAATGCCCGCGAATTTCGCTAGTGCAGGGTGGTAATCTCATTGTCTAAAGAATATTGGATTGTCACGGCGTGATAGTACCAGTTGCTCTTCGCAGATACCTCTAAAAAATGCGTGATTGGATGGGCGTTGATGCCATCGTAGTGCTTTGTGCTGGAACAAAATAAGCTAGCGCCTTACAATCCCTAAATAGTAATTTAGAGCACTGCAACGATGAAGAAATATGAATTCTGGAATCCACGACTATTTGAATTGCCGTATTACCTATATTTGGGCTGGCGGTGTTTAATCAGCGGGGTCAGTATCCGCAATTTGGCGAAGGCTAATTATGCCCTCGATCATGGTGAAATTGGCCTTGGTTCGAAACTTGAAAGCCAGCTAGTCTTTGACCAGCAATTCTTTTTGCCCAGCGCATTGCTGCTTAATGAAGACAGTGTTGAGCAAAAGAAGCGGTTTATTTTCGAGTTCATAGAAACTCATGGTTATCCGGTAGTTCTCAAATCGAATGTCGGTAGCGTTGGTAAGGGTATCGTCAAATTGTCGTCAGAGGCTGACGTTGAAAAGCATACGCCTCGTTTACTGGGCGACTATATTTTGCAGAAATTCACTCCGTTGCCATATGAGTGTGGGGTTTTCTATATCCGCTTAAACGGTGTGCCGAGAATCACAGGCATCAACCGAAAGCATTTCCCGACTGTGATTGGGAATGGTAGCGATGATCTACTAACACTTGCTCAAAGTCATCATAGATACACTCATCATTGGAATTCCTTCTTACAAGATATTGATACTACTCAGGTACTAGCTGCTGGGCAGGAACGACGCCTGTCTTTTATAGGGTCACACACACTTGGTTGTAAGTTTACGGATGATAGTCATCTTTTGACAAAGGAACTTGAGCAAGCCGTTTTTAAGGTGTTCGAATCGCAACCGGGGTTCAATTTTGGCCGAGTCGATGTGAAATGTGCTGATGAAGAGGCATTTCAAAGCGGCAGGTTTGTGGTAATTGAAGTGAATGGAGTCGCGTCACTGCCTACCCATATGTTTGACCCCAAACTTTCTGTTTGGACGGCATACAAAATCTTTTTTGAGCATGGCAAATACCTAGTCCAAATCGCCAGACAGCAGCGCAATAAACCGATGCGGCTGCTCTCTTACGTTGAAGTCATTCGACAAGTCAAAGCCAACCAGCAAATGCTAAATCAAGTGCATCAGCGTTTAATGGGCAAACAGCAATAAAATTGACTGTAGACTTATTTTTGCGAACGTTGTTCCATTCTCTGCCAATAGCCCTTGATTTCCTTTTTCACAACGGGGGCCATGATCACGATAGCGATTATATTAGCTAATGCCATGGCGAAAACCATTGAGTCAGAAAAGTCTAAAACCGCATCTAGTTTTATTGCGCAACCGAGCATGACGAATACGCAGAATATTAAGTTGTAAATCATCTTGGTGCCTGTTTTATCACCGAATAGATAAACCCAGCCGGCCAAGCCGTAGTACGACCAAGAGACCATAGTTGAGTAAGCAAACAGAATGACAACCACGGTCAATACGTATGGGAACCAAGGGATCACGCTCTCAAATGCAGACGACGTGAGCTCTACACCGCTGATTCCTGCTGCACCCGTAACACCAGGCTCGTAGACTGTAACAACAATAACCAGTGCGGTGATTGTGCATATCACAACAGTGTCAATGAATGGCTCAAGCATTGCGACGTAACCCTCTGTCACAGGTTCCTTCGTTTTTACTGCCGCGTGAGCAATCGATGATGAACCTATACCAGCTTCATTCGAAAATGCAGCACGTCGAAAACCTAAAATAAGTACACCAATCAAACCGCCGGCAACGCCGTCTGGGCTGAATGCGCCGGTGATGATAGCGGAAAACGCGTATGGAATTTTATCGTAATTAGCGCCAATGACCACAAGGGCGCTAATAATGTACAGTCCCGCCATAAAAGGCACCAACTTACTGGTTACCGCGGCAATGGACTTGATCCCGCCGACGATTACCATTGCGGTCAGAATCGCCAATACAGCACCAACCATCCAAGCCTTGTCGGCAAAGAAACTTGCGTCAGCGCCAGTAACATTGACGAATTGCGCATAGGCTTGATTCGACTGAAACATACACCCAATACCTAAGGTGCCAATCAATATGCAAACAGCATAGTAGTGGGCCAGTACTTTACCAAGCAGCGGTTTTTTCAACGCCGCTAGGCCTTTTTCCATATAGAACATTGGGCCGCCGAAGGTAGTCCCGTCCTTGTTTTCGTTGCGGTACTTAACACCTAGAGTGCATTCAGCAAATTTTGATGACATCCCTAAGAAACCAGCGACAATCATCCAAAATGCAGCGCCGGGGCCGCCTATCGAAATCACGATTGCGACATGTGCAATATTACCAACACCAACAGTGCCCGATACCGCGGTTGTCAGTGCTTGAAAATGGCTTATTTCACCAGGATCATTCGGGTCTGAATAATCGCCACGCACCAATTTGATTGCATGTCCAAATCCACGTAGGTTTATGAACCCCAAATACAAAGTGAAAAATAAGCCACATCCTACTAATGCCATCACGATTAACGGCACTTGCGCGCCGAAGGCAGGGACTGAAAAGAAAATAATACTAGACAGCGCCTGGGCAGCAGGCCTAAAGCCATCATTAACTACTTGATCAAAACTGGCCATCGCGGCCTGGCTAAATACGCTAGCGGTGAGAAACAAGAATGCAGTGTTAATTGAACGAACGAACGTAGATCGAGAGAGCCCTAATATTTTCATCAAGTAGCCTTAGAGTAGTTATTATGGCTTTAGGATATACAACTAAGAAAACCGAGGCCAGTATATTTTTCTATAAAGCCCTTTCAAAAGAGCTCTAATCAATATTAACAATCATGGAATCTTATTCCCACACAGAAGTGTTGCCCAGAAATTAGACTTGTAAATGACAACGCGCACTAGACGCCTATGAGACGTGCGTAGATTCAGCTAGCCATTCTAATATTACTGCGTGTGAATTAGGGCGCAGCCCTATCTATTCATTAATCAGATCAATTAATTCTTCGGCGGCTCGCTTCATTCTAGGCAGGTGTTGCATTGCAACTTCCAAACTCATGCGCGCACTCGGCGCGTGCATGGAGAGCGCGCCATAGAATTGTCCATCACTATTTTTTAATGGCACCGCCACCGCCACCATGCCCTGCATAAACTCTTCATCGTCGATACCAATGTCGGCTTGACGCAGACGTTTCAGCTCTTGTTTTAGAGCTTCGATGTCAGTAACAGTATTCGGCGTGTATTGCTCAAAGTCTAACTTGGACAATAAGCGAGTGCGCTTGGCGCTGGGTAGATTGTTTAGAAAAAGTTTACCGCTGGCAGTACAATATATTGGCACTCGATCATTTTTTTGTAGCTGGATCCGCAGCGGCCAATGTGTTTCAACACGATCGAAATAGATCATCTGAGAGCCGTCGGGAATCGATATATTACAGGTTTCGCCAAGGTCATCGGAAAGCCGTTGTAAAATTGCGTGGCGTTCCGTTCGCCAATGGTCGTTGTTACTGAATATACCTAAAGCCATATTGGATAGCCGTCTACCAGCTAAATAACCTCGTCCATCCAAACGTGGTTGAAGAAAACCTTCGTCTTCCAACATGATGCACAG
>CAWUWF010000037.1:0-20171 GCA_963925935.1 uncultured Arenicella sp.
GGGACTTTGTGGTAAAACGTGCTGATGGTTTGTTTGCTTATCAATTGGCTGTGGTTGTAGACGATCTACGCCAAGGTGTTACCGATGTCGTGCGCGGGGCTGATCTTATCGATAGCACCGCTCGCCAAATTTATCTAAGCCGTTCACTTGGCCGTTCGCAACTACAGTATTGTCATGCACCGTTAATGCTGGATGCCGCAGGCGTTAGAATGGCCAAGCGACATGGTTCACTGTCCGCTGAGCAATGGCGAGACTCTGGCAAGTCTACTTATGAGTTAGTTGGCATGCTGGCGCATAGTCTCGGTTTGACCCCCAGTGCCGACGCCATTTCAATGAATGACTTGCGAAGCTCCTTAGATCTCGAAACCTTTGAACGTAGACTGCGAGTTGCCTCTAGTCACTAGTGGCAAGCAAAGTATTTTATCGACTACCACGGCCGATTTATAATTGTTATCACGCACTCAATCATGTCACTTTATTTCAGGGCTAAGCAGCAGACACAAAAAAGCCGATCACGCTGAATCGGCTCTTATGTTGAATGCACCGGTGTTGTTTAGCGCTCTACAAAAGCGCGCTCGATCACATATTCACCGATATCAGAGCGGATAGTTTCTCTAAAGCCCATATCATCCAGAATCACGCAAAAGTCTTTTAACATTGACGGGCTGCCGCACAACATGAACCGGTCGTTTTCGACACTGATTTCTGGTAACCCCAAATTTTTCGAAAGCTCGCCACTGATAAGTGCGTCGGTGAGTCTGCCTTGGGTTTGAAATGCTTCTCGAGTAACGCTTGGGTAATAAAGCAGTTTGCCTTGCACCATCTCACCAAAAAACTCATTATTTGGCAGCTCATTAATGATTTGCTGGTAGGCCAACTCAGAAACTTCGCGCACTCCGTGGGTAATGATTACCTTATCAAATATTTCATAAACTTCTGGGTCTTTGATGACACTCAAAAAAGGTGCAAGTCCGGTGCCAGTAGCGAGTAGGTAAAGATGTTTCCCTGGCTTGAGGTTATCAACCAATAAGGTTCCAGTTGGCTTTTTACTGGCCAAGATCTTATCGCCAGGTTTGATTTGTTGTAAGCGCGAAGTCAGTGGACCATCCGCTACTTTAATACTGAAAAACTCCATGTGCTCTTCGTAGTTAGCGCTTGCGATACTGTAGGCACGCATTAAAGGTTTCCCCTCTACTTCCAAGCCAATCATGATGAATTGCCCGTTCTCAAATCGAAAGCCTGGGTCACGGGTGGTGGTAAAGCTAAAAAGTGTATCGTTCCAATGATGTACCGATAAAACTTCTTCTTCGCGAATGTTTGCTGCCATGGAGATCCTTTAAATCAGTGCTGAATACAAAAAATAAGGTGATTGCTTAATAGGAATCTCATTAATCAGAGGCGCTCCTTAAGTGAAAAGCGGATAAGCGCGCAAGATTATAGGGCGTGAGACACTTTGTAAACCAGAGCGGGAGTTATTATTAGAAGTTATTTCTATATAATGAGGCCATATTGTTATAAGTAATAATCATTAAAACATGAGTTTTATATAAGCAATTATTAGATGTGGCCGAGATGCTGTTTTTCAAGGTTAATTATCATGAAAATCCCTAATGTTACTTCGTCTTTGGTCAGTCTTTAGTTGTGCGACCCTGTCAATTTGAGTAGCATCGCTAGCTATGACAAACAATAACTCTAAGCATGATCAAGCCAGCTTTACTCATTTAAATTCGGTGGGTGAAGTGAATATGGTGGATGTGTCTGACAAAGTAGAGACCGCTCGTTTAGCGATCGCACAATCGCGTATTGTTTTAGGCCCGGATGTTTTGGAAAAAGTGATTTCAAACAAAATTGCCAAGGGTGATTTGCTAGCCACGGCTAGAATCGCGGGTATTCAAGCGGCCAAGAAATGTTCCGATTTGATTCCATTATGCCATCCACTCCCTCTTACAAAGGTCACCATAGAGATTAAGCCGTTCAGTGAGGCTCATGAATCAGAGAATAAGGTTGGTTTAGAAATTACTGCGCTGTGTAAGACCAGTGGTAAAACGGGCGTCGAAATGGAAGCGCTCACTGCGGCGTCAGTCGCGGCGTTGACTATATATGATATGTGCAAGGCGCTGGACAAAGGGATGGTTATCGAAAATATTCAATTGCTTGAAAAGCAGGGCGGTAAGTCTGGGCATTGGATTCGTGATGGAGTAACTAAGCATGATTAAATTATTGTTCTTCGCTCAGTTGGCGGATCAAGCCGGCAAAGAGGTTCATAATCTAGAATTTGAAGAAGGCATTAGCAGTCGTGAAGTGGTAAACCGCCTAGAGGCGAGTATGCCTAAAGAGCTGATTGACAGTCTTCGATTTGACGCAGTCATGCTTTCGGTCAATCAAGTTATGGCCGACTGGGATCATGTGTTGAATGATGGTGATGAGGTCGCGTTTCTGCCACCTTTCTCAGGTGGCTAAAGAACGTTGTGACTCAGGTGGCTAAAAAAGTTGTGAAATCGTGTCTGACGTAATTATACAAACTGCCGATTTTGATGTTGCTGTGCAATATGCAGAGCTCTGCCAGCGTGCGCCGAGATCTGGTGCAGTGGTGTTTTTTGTTGGCCTAGTTCGCGATTTATACGGTGATGCCTTAGTGGATGAACAAGGCGATGCCTTGGTGGCTGAAAAAACCGGCGCACAGCAAGCTGATGCGATCGACTACCTTGAGTTAACCCACTATGAAGGAATGACGCAAACACTTTGTCAGCAGATAGTCGATGAGGCCCGAACACGCTACCCGTTTGATGCTGCAACAGTAGTGCATCGAGTGGGTAAGCTGTATTCCGCCGACCAGATAGTAATGGTGGCTATTGCTAGTCGCCACCGGGATGCTGCGTTCAGTGCCGCGCAGTTTATAATGGACTATCTCAAAACGCGTGCCACCCTTTGGAAAAAAGAAGTTGGCTCCCGTGGTGAACAGTGGATCGGCATCAACGACAAAGATTCCGCCGCCGCCGATAAGTGGTCGCAACCCGATTAACAAGAGCGCGGCATACTAAGACTGTGTGCGTTTTAGAGCATGCTATTTAAAGAGTTGAAACATGATTATAAACAAACAATTTATTCCCTTGAATATCGCCGTACTAACGGTGTCGGATACTCGAACCCAAGACAACGATACTTCAGGTAAGTACCTGGCTGAGCAATTACAAGAATTGGGTCATGTGTTGGCTGCCAAGGAGATTGTCATTGATGATATCTACCTAATGCGAGCACGCGTATCGGCTTGGATTGCCGACCCCGATATCCACGCGGTTATAAGTACTGGTGGAACCGGTTTCACCGGCAGAGACAGCACCCCTGAAGCCATCAAACCTTTGTTCGATAGAGAGATAGACGGTTTCGGTGAATTGTTTCGTCACCTTTCATTAAGCGACATAGGTACATCCACAGTGCAATCTAGGGCTATAGGCGGCATGGCAAACAAAACCGTAATCTTCTGTTTGCCTGGTTCCACAGGCGCGTGTCGCACCGGCTGGGAAGGCATATTGCAAGAACAGCTTGATAGCCGCCATGGGCCCTGTAATTTTGTGTCTCATACTGGCGCACTCTTGCCTTGAATTTCGATAGATAATAAGCATTAAGCTATGATGATCACCGTACAACAAGCGCGCCAAAAGTTTATCGAATCGGTAAGCAAGCCAACGGCGACTGAAGAAGTCTCTTTGCATCGCGCCTTAGGCCGAGTAGCAGCGGCTGAACAACATTCGGCAATCGCGGTTCCGCCGTGTGACAATAGTGCAATGGATGGTTTTGCGGTAAACAGTAACGACCTTGGCGAAGGCGCAAGTGTGTTGACTATATCTCAGCGCATCCCCGCTGGAGCCTGGCCCGATCCTTTACAAAGAGGCAGTGCAGCGCGAATTTTCACCGGAGGGGTGATGCCTTCTGGTGCAGATGCCGTGGTAATCCAAGAGAACTGCGACTATCGAGATGGCAGCGATCAAGTAACGATTCGCAAGCCCGTTAGCGCAGGTGAAAACGTACGCCCAAAAGGACAGGACATTGCCGTGGGCGCCGAAATCATCGCAGCGGGCTCAAAGCTGAATGCGGTACATTTGGGTTTGTTGGCTTCCATTGGTTGTTCGACCGTCAGCGTTTATAAAACCATCACTGTTGCTGTTTTTTCAACAGGCAACGAGTTGGTAGAACCTGGGCAGGCCCTCGGCCCAGGCCAAATATACAATTCTAATCGAACCATGTTACTCGCGCTGTGCCATCAAATGGGCTATCAGACGGTTGATTGTGGCATAGTTGAGGATACCTTGGAGGCCACCAAGGCCGCGCTTAAACAAGCGGCACAACAAGCGGATATCATCATTAGCAGCGGCGGCGTATCAGTCGGCGAAGAAGATCATATCAAGCCTGCAATCGAGGCCCTAGGTAGCTTACAACACTGGAAGGTTCAGATGAAACCCGGCAAGCCGGTAGTATTAGGTTCCGTTATTAATACTCCTATCCTGGGGTTGCCCGGCAATCCGGTATCCAGCTATGTGGTTTTTCAATTGCTTGGCATTCCACTTTTAGAAGCCCTGCAAGGCGAAGTTGTCGTTGCACCCCTTTTGTTTAAGGTTGTAGCCGGATTTGATAAAAGGCTTACAAGTCGAGAAGAGTACATCCGAGTGCGCATTTCACGCAAAACACAAAGTGATTCAAAGCAAGGTAGCCTAGAGCGTGATCAACCATTAGCGCAATTGTTCAATAATCAAAGTAGTGGCGTATTGTCCTCGCTAGCCTGGGCTGATGGTTTGGTTCGCCAATCTATTGACCAAATTATAAGCAAGGGTGATACAGTAGATTTCTTGCCCTTGCGTGAGGGCTTATTGTGAAGCCAAATTCAAGCAGCCAAAGCCCGGTGACAAACACTCCTGTGAATACTTCATCAGTAAATGATTCTGCCACATTGATCGATTCGTTTAATCGTCAAATTCGCTATCTGCGCCTTTCGGTTACGGATCGATGTAATTTGCGTTGTACTTATTGTATGGCCGAGGACATGACTTTTTTACCCAAGGCCAAAGTACTCAGTCTTGAAGAGATGGCACTTGTGTCTCGTGCCTTTGTCGAACTCGGTGTTGAAAAAATTCGACTCACCGGCGGCGAACCACTGGTACGTAATGGCGTGCTGGAGTTGGCTCAAACCTTGGGTAAAATTGATGGCTTGCGCGAGCTAGTAATGACCACCAACGGCGTTCTATTAGACAAATTTGCACAACCATTGGCTGATGCAGGGGTATCGCGCCTGAATATCAGTATTGATAGTTTGCGCGAAGACCGTTTTAAAACCCTAACCCGCTTTGGTAGTTTAAGCGACGTGTTAAGCGGTATTCAGGCGGCTAAATCCGCTGGTTTTTCGAAGATTAAATTGAACGCAGTGGTTTTAAAGGGCATTAACGACGACGAAATATTAGATCTCACACAGTATTCTGTCGATAACGGCTTAGATATTTCGTTTATTGAGGAAATGCCCTTGGGTGAAATAAGCAGCCATAAGCGCCAAGACACCCAACTCGAGAGTCTAACCATTCGGCAGCTATTGGAAACTCGCTTTAAACTGGCTGATTCTGATTTTAGTGATGCTGCTGCTGGCCCTGCACGCTATCTGCAAATAGCAGAATCGAACACCAAAGTCGGTTTTATTTCTCCGATGAGCAATAATTTTTGCGGCAGTTGCAATCGTGTTCGCGTTACCGCCGAAGGTCTATTATTACTGTGTCTTGGTAATGAGCATTCATTAGATTTGCGAGAGATTGTACGCGCCCATCCAGGCGAGATCGAACAGCTTAAGTTGGCCATTATTGGTTCTATGGTACGCAAGCCTGAGCGTCATTATTTTGACCCCAACGACATTACGATTACTCGCCATATGAGTGCAACAGGCGGCTAGATTTAAGGCTTAAATGGACCGACTCCGTGGACTCAAAATCCCAGTCCCGCACCGATTTAATACGATAGGAACTAACATGAGTATTTATGACTACCAAGCTACCTCAATCACAGGTAAAGACGTTAATTTAAGCGATTATCAAGACAAGGTGTTACTCATTGTAAACACCGCCAGTAAGTGCGGTTTTACCCCTCAATTTGAAGGCCTAGAAACACTACACGAAGAATTGGCTAGCCAAGGCTTAATCATCTTAGGCTTTCCGTGCAATCAATTTGGCGGTCAGGACCCTGGTGAAGATGGTGAGATAGAAGAATTTTGTCAGTTGAACTATGGTGTTTCGTTTCCAATGTTCTCCAAGGTTGATGTGAATGGTAAGGGCACTCACCCATTGTTCAAATATTTGAAAAAAGAAGCAAAGGGTCTACTAGGAACCGAGAAAATAAAATGGAACTTCACCAAATTTTTAATCGGTCGTGATGGCCAAGTGGTTAAGCGCTATGGTTCTGCAGATAAGCCCAAAAACATCAAGGCTGATATTCTGGCACTGATCTAGTGACCCAAGCTGCGTTGACTTGGCTTTTGTTTATTAAGTCAGGTCGGTCTTTCATAACCCTAATAAATAAAACTCATGAATAGCATTATTGATGTTGCAGCGCTGTTGATTAGCATCTCTGCGTTGTTTGCCTATGTAAACCACCGATTTATCGGCTTGCCAACAACCATTGGGGTGATGATCATTGCAATGCTCACGTCGGTGCTGATCTATTTGCTTGGACTGCTCGGCTTTGCTGATTTTCATGATCAAGTCAGCGACATTCTCAGCGGCATTGATTTTAATAAAACACTGCTGCATGGGATGTTAAGTTTTCTGCTCTTCGCTGGTGCATTGCACGTCAATCTCAACGATTTGCGCAAACAAAAATGGGTGATATTAAGCTTGGCTACGGTGGGTGTGTGCGTGTCTACGTTTTTGGTGGGCACCGCAACATACTACTTGTTACAGCTAGTCACTGGTGATTTACCCTATATTTACTGCTTACTCTTCGGCGCGTTAATTTCACCAACGGATCCGATTGCGGTAATGGCAACGGTTAAGCGTTTAGGCGTCAGTAAGGACCTCGAGACCACCATTGCTGGCGAATCATTATTTAATGATGGGGTAGGCGTTGTGGTGTTCGTGGTATTGCTAATGTTATTGCAAACACCGGGCGATATTGATGCCGCTCAGATTGGCATCATCTTTCTAGAAGAAGCCGTAGGCGGCATCCTGTTCGGTCTCGTTTTAGGGGGGGTAGGGTATTATCTAACCAGCACCATCGACAATTACAAAGTTGAAGTTCTAGTCACCCTAGCTTTAGTCATGGGCGGTTATGGGCTTGCCATGTATCTGCACACTTCTGGCCCAATCGCCATTGTTGTTGCCGGGTTGTTAACCGGCAGCGTGCTGAGAGAGCACGCAATGTCAGATCAAACTCGGCAGAGTGTCGACGACTTTTGGGAGCTTCTCGACGAGATTCTAAACGTAATTCTGTTCGCCTTGATTGGCCTTGAAATGTTGATTATTCCATTTGAATTACAATGGCTATGGGCTGGTTTGGCGCTAATACCAATCATAGTAATAGTGCGTGTGATCGCTGTGGGATTGCCAGTGCAACTGATTAGATTGAAACGAACGCTGGCACCCCATTTGGTAAAAATTCTTGCTTGGGGAGGCCTGCGCGGCGGTATCTCGGTAGCCTTGGCATTGAGCTTGCCCGCTGGAGAGCCAAGAGACCTGATTCTATTCCTAACCTATATTATTGTGGTGTTCTCTATTGTTGTACAGGGATTAACCATTGGGCCATTTATTAAAAAGTTGGCAAAGTAGCTTGAAGCAGTCTGACGATTCAGCAGGCAGCGGACAATAAAAAGCCCCGGACATTGCCGAGGCTTTTTGCTAATTACTTAGCCACCTACATATTTGAGTAGCTTGGGCCGCCACCGCCTTCAGGTGCAATCCATGTAATGTTCTGCGATGGGTCTTTGATATCACAAGTTTTACAATGTATGCAGTTCTGGCCATTAATTTGTAGAGCCGGTTTGCCTTCCTCTACGCCAACGATTTCGTATACGCCGGCCGGACAGTAGCGTTGCTCGGGTGCGTCGTAATCCTTTAAGTTGACTTCAATCGGAATGGTTTTATCTTTTAGCGTAAGGTGACAAAAGATATTTTCTTCATGAAACGTATTCGACAGAAATACTGAAGAGGGTTTGTCAAAACTAAGTTTGCCGTCTGGTTTTGGGTAGGCTACCTTTGCGCACTCAGACGCTTTCTTCATTTGCGCGTAGTCTGCATGGTTGTCATGCAAGGTGGGAAGAATGCCGCCCAAAATCTGGTCGATAAAGCTATAAGTACCACCAAGCCAAGGCCCAAATTTGTGCAACGCCGGGCTGAATGAACGATCTCTCTTAAGTTCCTTACCCGCCCAAGATTTACCAAATGCATCATCATATTGACTGAGTGTTTGGCCACCCTCACCGCCGCTGGATAAATGTTCAAACAACGTTTGCGCAGCCACCATGCCTGATTTCATCGCGGTATGAGTACCCTTGATTTTGGCTGGATTGAGTGTGCCCGCATTACAGCCGATTAATAGGCCACCCGGAAAGCTCATTTTACCCAAGGAGTTAAAGCCGCCTTTACTTAAAGCTCGTGCTCCGTAGCCTAGGCGCTTACCGCCCTCCAAAACGTCGCTGAATTGCGAGTGATGTTTCATTCTCTGAAATTCGTCAAAAGGACTAATGTGCGGGTTGCTGTAATTTAAGTCGACAATCAGTCCTAAAGTAACCATGTTGTCGTTCAGGTGATATAAGAAGCCACCACCGCTAGTGCCTTTACTTAGCGGCCAGCCAGAACAATGAAATACCATTCCAGGTTCATGGTTTTCAGGTTTTACTTCCCATAGCTCTTTGAAGCCAATTCCATAATGTTGCGCATCAGCGTCTTGGTTAAGGTCAAATTTTGCCATAAGCTCCTTGCCCAATTGTCCCCGAGAACCTTCGGCAAAAACCGTATATTTGGCGTGCAGTTCCATGCCTGGTTCAAACGTTGGCTTTTGCTTACCTTCAAGGTCAACGCCGTTATTGGGAGTGGCAACCCCTTTTACGCTGCCATCTTCGTTATACAACACTTCGGCACCCGCAAACCCTGGGTAGATTTCAATGCCCAGACCTTCAGCTTGCTCGCCCAACCAACGTACTACATTGGAAAGGCTGACCACAAAATTGCCTTTGTTATGCATTGCCGGTGGAATCATGAATCCAGGGAACTTGAACGACCCTTTTTCTTTTAGCATGTGCATTTCGTCACGCTTAACCGGGGTTTTCAAAGGTGCCCCAAGTTCTTCCCAGTTTGGGAATAACTCATTAATTGCACGCGATTCCATCACTGCGCCCGACAAAATATGGGCGCCTACTTCAGCACTCTTTTCTAATAAGCAAATAGACAGCTCTTGGCCTTTCTCATCAGCCAGTTGCTTTAATTTAATTGCAGCTGACATGCCAGCGGGGCCGCCACCAACGATGACCACATCGTATTCCATGCTTTCGCGTTGTATTGCTTCGGTCATTTTAATTCTCCGGGATAAATAGGTCTAAATTGTTTAATACAAATAATAATTGCTAGGTTCGACTGGCGACTTGTCTAGCCAATCTTTTTTTAATTGTTTCTCTGGCTCGAGCGATATGCCTGCGCATCATAGTTTCAGCCAAATCTGGATCACGTTGCTCAATGGCGTAGGTGATTTGTCGATGTTCGATCAAAGCATTATTGCTGCTGGTACGCGCGGTGTCGCTTTGATAGCGGAACATTTTGATCAAATGGTAAATTTCTTCTAATAAGGCGTGTTCGATAACTTGATTTTTGCTGCCGCGAATAAGCATCTCGTGAAATGCATAGTCGCTCTCGGCAGATACAAAAGAGCCTGAGTTTTCCTTCATCTGCTTGGCTTGCGCATCGACTAGCCGATTTAACTCATCGATCTCTTGTGAGCTCATATTGATTGCAGCAAGGGCGGCGGCTTTACTCTCTAGGGCTTCGCGCGCATCGTAAATCTGCAAAATAAAACCAACGCTTAATTCGACTACTCGCGCCCCTTGTTGAGGAATATAGTGAACCAGATTCATACCTTCGAGTCGCCTTATCGCTTCGCGTAGGGGGCCGCGGCTAACATCGAGTTGTTGCGCAAGCTTGGTTTCACTAAGTTTGCTGCCTTGGGCCATCTCGCCAGTGATAATCGCATCACGCAAGGTATTGGTCAGTTCCACCGCCAAGCTGCTGGTAGTGGAGGGCATATCCAAAGATTGGATGCCTGGATCGACTCTGTAAGAAGGCTGACTCATGGGCAAAAGGATAGAGAAATCATAAAAAATGTCAACATTTTTGGGATTTATTGTGATTTATTAGGGTGAATCACGACTTATCGATCATTAATGTCAACAATAATTGATTTCTTGTGTGGTTTCTCTTAAAATCACCCCACTCTGGCGATCACTGAAATATTAAGTGGCTTGCTGGTTTCTTGCAAACAACCGTGTATTCATCCTGGCACCATCGCCGGGCAGGAGTCTTAAATGAAAATAATAGTACCCGTAAAGCGCGTAATAGATGCTTATGTAAGCATTCGCGTGAAGAGCGACGGCTCCGGTGTGGACACCGACAACGTCAAAATGTCATTAAACCCTTTTTGCGAAATTGCCTTGGAAGAAGCGATTCGGCTTAGAGAAGCGGGTACTGCCACTGAGGTAGTCTTAGTTAGCGTTGGTTCATCCGATATTGATACGGTAATCCGCTCTGGTTTGGCCATGGGTGCTGACCGCGCGATTCGTATCGACACTGATAACGACGTTGAGCGTTTAGTCATTGCGAAAATTTTGAAACACGTTGTAGAGCAAGAACAAGCGGGTTTAGTCATTACTGGTAAGCAGTCTATTGATGGCGACAATAATCAAACGGGCCAAATGTTAGCGGCGCTTTTAGGTTGGCCTCAAGCGACATTTGCTTCAAAAATCACAATTGATGGCGATACTGCTTCGGTTATTCGTGAAGTAGACGGTGGCTTAGAAACCCTTGCGCTTCCACTACCCGCTGTGGTCACCACTGATTTACGTTTGAACGAGCCACGTTACCCAACTTTGCCAAACATCATGAAGGCCAAGAAAAAGCCTTTAGACGTGATTGCCTTGGGCGATACCGGTGTTGACGCAGCTAAGCGCGTAACAATTTTGAATGTTAGTCCGCCAGAAGCACGTTCTGCGGGCATCATCGTAGGGTCTGTTGACGAGTTAGTCGACAAACTTAGAAACGAAGCTAAAGCAATTTAATCGGGGTTTATCATGAGCATATTAGTAATAGCAGAACATAATAACGCCGAGTTGCACGTTTCAACTCTTAATACCATAACCGCCGCCACCCAAATTGGTGGTGACGTACATGTATTGGTTGCCGGTAGTGGCGCGGGTGAAGTAGCGACTCAAGCAGCTGCCGTTAGCGGTGTTGCAAAAGTACTTCACGCCGACGCAGATCACTATAAAGACGCTGTCTCGATGGAGCTTTCGGATCTGGTTGTGGGTTTAGCAGCAGATTACGGTCACATAATTGCGGGTTCAACTACCAGTGGTAAGGACTTGTTGCCACGCGTAGCAGCATTACTCGATTCTTCGCAAATTTCTGAAGTCACTGGAGTGGATTCAGCCGATACTTTCAAACGTCCTATCTATGCGGGCAATGCGATTGCCACCGTACAAAGCAGTGACGCGAAGATCGTATTAACGATTCGTTCAACTGGTTTTGATGCGGCGGAACTTGGCGGTTCAGCAGAAGTTGTAAGTATTGAAGCGACGCCAGTCAATGGTACTACTACAGTGACCAATCGTGAGTTAACGGTTTCAGCGCGGCCAGACCTTGGCGCAGCAGACATCGTTGTTTCAGGTGGTCGTGGTGTAGGCAGTGCTGAGAATTTCAAAATAATCGAAAGCTTGGCTGACAAACTAGGTGCCGCAGTTGGCGCATCTAGAGCTGCGGTTGATGCTGGTTATGTGCCAAACGATTATCAGGTTGGTCAAACCGGTAAAGTGGTTGCGCCAAATCTGTACATTGCGGTTGGTATCTCAGGTGCGATTCAGCATTTAGCAGGTATGAAAGACAGCAAAGTAATTGTGGCAATCAACAAAGATGAAGAAGCGCCTATTTTTCAGGTTGCTGATTACGGCCTAGTCGCCGATTTGTTTGAAGCAGTGCCAGAGTTAGTCGCGGCGCTGTAATTAGACTGAGAATGGTATTTAAAGCCTCAAAGCAGCCTTGCTTTGGGGCTTTTTCAGTTTTTAGTTCTGCAAACTGCCGGTCATCTTGGTTATAATCCTAGCATACGCATCCCCACCCAAAAGATCGCTTCTGCTTTATTCTGAGCAGGGCGCCTGACTAACTAATAATAGTCACCAATAAAGCACAACAACATGAGGTCACCAATGGCTCGCGAAGTAAGTAAACAACATTTAGATGATTGGAACGAACGGCAAGCCCTTGCTGAAAAAATGATCCCCTTGGTTGGTTCGCTGTATCGAGGCCCAAGCGTGGTGTTACGCGTTTTTGGACAGAAGGTCATGAATGCATCTGCCACCGCAATTGTAAAAGCGCATCGCCATGGCCGCTTGATTGTCGGTGAAGAATTGAATATGGCCAAGAGCTTCGAGATGCTGCAGATCATAGAGAAAATGGATCTGCGCCCTTGCCGGCTTGATCTTGGTAAGTTGTGCCATCAGTTTCTCGGTCAGAGCCAAGAGACTGACATGCAGTGTTTTCTTGAGACTCGGTTATCAAAATTATTAGGTCAGAGTACTGAAACAGATAGAGAATCTCACGATGTAGTGCTGTATGGCTTCGGCCGAATCGGCCGTCTACTGACGAGGCTGTTGATCGACCGAACGGGTACCGGTGCCAAGCTTCGTTTGAGAGGTGTTGTGGTTCGGGCTAAAGGCAATATCGAGCAAGATATTCTTAAGCGCGCGGAGCTACTTCGCCGTGACTCAATTCATGGTGAGTTCGATGGCTCAATCCAGGTTGATGAGAAAAATCGAGTGATCATCGCGAATGGCAATTACATTCAATTTATCTATGCCAACTCCCCGTCTGAGATCGACTACACGCAATACGGTATTGAAGATGCCTTAGTGGTCGATAATACCGGAGTATGGAAAGACGAAGCTGGACTAGGCCAACATACTTCTTGTAAAGGTATATCAAAAGCACTGCTAACTGCGCCAGCCAGCGGTGACATTAAGAATATTGTTTACGGTATTAATGACGATCTAATTGAAGCCTCAGACACCATTTTGTGTGCAGCGTCGTGTACCACCAATGCAATTGTGCCACCCTTGAAAGTGATCAATGATGAGTACGGCATTGTTAGTGGCCATGTTGAGACCATCCACTCGTACACCAATGATCAAAACTTAATCGATAATTATCATAGTGCCGAGCGTCGTGGCCGCAGTGCCCCACTGAACATGGTAATCACATCAACCGGTGCCGCAAAAGCGGTCGCAAAAGTACTGCCTGAATTAGCTGGCAAACTGACCGGCAATGCGATTCGTGTGCCAACGCCCAATGTGTCGATGGCCGTTATGAATTTGAATTTGGCTAAGGAAGTAACTGCAGAACAGCTGAATAAGTTATTCCAAGATATTTCCTATCATTCTCCGCTGCAGGAGCAAATTGGTTTTACCTACTCTACTGAAGTCGTGTCATCTGACATGGTAGGCACCACTCATGCCGGCGTAGTCGACGGTGGCGCCACTATTGCAGAAGGTAATCGCGTGGTCTTATACGTGTGGTATGACAACGAGGCTGGCTATAGCAATCAAGTGGTACGCATGATGCAAAAAGTGGTTGGCCTATCGTTGGATTCACTGACCGCGGATTAGTTCTTTTAAACCGTATTGCACAGCCAATTATTGGCAAAGTCACATCTAAATAGATGTTTTGGGGAATGTTTTGAGAAGTCAAAAGTTGGATATTCGAGGGTTGCAAACCCACGTTCAGGAATGGGGCGAGTCAAGTTTGCCAAAGCTATTCATGCTACACGGCTGGATGGATTGTGGCGCAACTTACAAATACATGATGCCGTATTTATCGCAGCACTATCATGTGATTGCGCCCGACTTACCGGGGTTTGGCGAGACCGAACATGAGTCCAAGGGGTATTGGTTTCCTGACTACATAGCGGATCTAGAGGTGCTTTTGGACCACTATTCGCCCACCGGCAAGGTTAATCTCGTTGGGCATAGCATGGGCGGTAATATCGTCTTAATGTACGCCGGCATTAGGCCCGATCGTGTGGCACGAGTGCTTAGTCTTGAAGGCTTGGGTCTGCCGCCGTCACAGCCTAGTGACACTGTGGGTAAGTACCAGCAATGGCTGCGTGAAATTTTAAGTGATCAGCCGAGCAAGGTCTACCCCACCGCGAATATGCTCAAGCATTCGATCTATAAAGGTAATCCATCTTTACCCGATCATATTATCGAAGAATTGGCGGACTTGTGGGGTAAGCCGGTTGGCGACGATGGTGCGTATATGCTGAAACATGATCATAAGCACCGTTACACCAACCCCATTAGATACCACGTCGACGATGCAACTGAAATCTGGAAGTCGGTTACAGCTAAGGTAGGCTTAGTGATGGCTGATTCTTCAATGCTCTATCAAAAATATGGCGCTGCTGGAATACTCGACGAGGCTAAAGCCACACTTAGTATCGCAGACGACAATTATTATTTAGTGGAGAATTCGAATCATATGTTGCATATGGAGCAATCAGAACAAACTGCGAAACACGTGCTGCATTTTTTTACTAGTTAAGATCTATCTGAGAGTCTTAAAGCTTTTTGATTTCGTCGATTTCAAGTTGAACGTCTACTATGCGAGCGCCTAAGCGCGCAAGTTCATAGCTGCTGTCGGTAAGCGTTTTTGCACGCTCAAACTGTTTGAGTGCAAACTCATAGTTGCCTCGTTGATAGTGGTACTCGCCACGCTCTAAATATGACCGCATGTCGTCGCCGGTTTCGCCGTAAGCGCGTGATAATAAAAAGCGGAAGTAGGGCTCTTCTGGCGCGTTTGCAATCGCCGAACGCAAAATGGGTATGGCGGTCTTATTGTGTTTGCTGAGCACTAAGGCGTTAGCGTAATAGATATCAACAATATAGTTGTCCTTAGCCGTTTCACGCTCGTACAATTGTTTAAGTAAGGATAAACCTTGGTCTATTTCATTTGCGTATAGTTCGTTTTCGGCATTTGTCAGCTCCACCGTTAAGTGGCCAGGGTAGTCCCTTAATAGCGTTGCGAATTGAGTTCTTGATAAGTCGTGCTCACCATTCTCGGACAAGGCTAGAGCATAGCCATAACGAGTAGGCAGGCTGTTGTTGCCATTGTCCAATAAATCTTTGTAGTGATCACGCGCTTTGTCTTTGTGCCTTGCGAACCCAGCGGTTGCTTTGGCTTGCATCAGTAAGAACTCTGATTCGTCCTGCTTTTGCGCTGCAGGGTAAGCTCGAACCCGTTCGGCCGATTCCGCAATACGGTTTATTGTCAGCGGATGTGAGCGCAAAAATTCAGGAGCACTGGATTTATTAACTCGGCTTTCGTCGAGTAGACGTTTAAAAAATACCGGCATATCGGCAGGGTCGAATCCGGCCCGACTCAGTAGCCGAATCCCTAGCGAATCGGCCTCTGACTCAAACGATCGGCTATAACTGAGTTGGCGATCAATTATGCTCGCATTGGCCAGGCCGAAGCCCGCTTGGGCAGCATCAGAGCCACCTGCTGCTGCGGCTGCCAGCAACGCGCCTATTGCGATCCAACTGTCATAGCGGGAATTTTCAAGCTTTCTAGCAATATGGCGCTGGGTTACGTGTGAAATCTCGTGCGCTACCACCGAGGCTAACTCGCTCTCACTCTCAGACTTAACCAAAATAGCGGTATGCAAAGCAATATGCCCACCGGGAACAGCAAAGGCATTAATGATGTGGTTATCAATCATGTAAAATTGATATTCCTTACCGGCATCGTCGCTTACGTCGAGCAATCTCTGCCCAAGTTTGTTTATATAGCGAACCAATTCAGGGTCAGAGACATAAGGCAGCTGATAGCGAGAGCGGCGGATAAACGCCTTTCCCAATTTAGCCGCTTCAGTATCAGATAGAAAATTGGCTGCCTGTGACCCTAGATCAGGTAATTGGTCATAGTGGTCGCTTTGAGCCAGCACCAACGTGCCTAAGCCGGCCACCGATGCAACCAGGCCTAATGCCATTACCGCCAATTTAATCAATTTATTCGGCTGAGGCTTGAAATTGTTAGTTTGAGTTTGCATATATTTAACCCGAATCAAATCGCGACTACACATCGCTTAGCGTATTGTTGCTCCTTAGCTTGTCGTTATTAAAATATTGTTTCGTTAATAAGAACGGTTCTGAGGCTATTATGTCACTAATTATTAACATAAGTATTCACCGTTGAGTTCAGATTTATAGTAAAGCTTGATGAACTAAAGCCTATGCTGAAGGGCTATAATAAAGCACTTAAGCACATTCTGGCAGTGTTCAGACAATGTCGTAACAAAAAATTAATCTCACTATTAAAATACCTCAGCATATCAATTAGGTCATGACTTCACATTTCGACATTAAACTAACCGTAGATACTTGCGGTACCCGCTGTCCTGTACCGATATTACGCACCAAAACTGCGCTTAAGCAGCTGCAGGTTGGCGACTGCCTTAAAGTCTTGGCAACCGACCCTGCTGCGAAACCTGATTTTGATGCTATGTTGCGACATTTGCCACATGAATTAGTCAGTTTTGAACAGCTTGAGCCAAATCAACAGCTTGAGCCGAATCAACAGCCTGAGCCAAATAAACAGCAGCCGCGAACCGTTTATAGTTTTACGATTCGCAAAGGCTAAACCATTATTTATAACCAATAATTAACCATCACCAATAGTTTGAAATTATGCATTGTTACGTCTACAAAGGAGAAAAAAGAGATGATCACTATCTATATTTGAGTGAAGAGATAGAGCCTGATCACAATCCCGATATACCGGACGCGCTGCTTAGCTTGCTGGGCGAATTGTCATTTGTAATCAAATTTGAATTGAGTGCCGACCGCGAACTGCCACAGGCCGAGGCCAAACAGGTGATGCAAGATATATTGAATCAAGGTTATTATCTGCAAATGCCGAAAAAAGACATGCAAGCTGTCGAAGATCTATTGTTTAACTAAACTTACGCACCTCAATCCTCTCAATGAAAATCAATATTCTGATCGCTGGTGGACTTTACGATTCTCAGTCAGCCTATGCTGGCTTGCGTTTTAGTCAGGCCGCTATAGCAGCGGGCCACAGCATCGAACAAATATTTTTCTATCAGCATGGGGTATCTATCGCCACCCAATTATCGGTGCCTTTGGCCGACGAGTTCGATGGTTCTGGAGAATGGGCAGCTTTTGCACAATTGCATTCGTTGCCTTTGGTGGTGTGTGTGTCTGCTGCTGAACGCCGAGGGGTGATTGGTGCAGAGCAGCAAGCAGAGCATGCTAAACAAAGCAGTAATTTACACCCTGCATTTTCTATTGCTGGTTTAGGCGCACTGCATCAAGCTAGCTTAAGTTCAGATAGAACGGTGACGTTCAAATGACCCAGTTACAAACCAAGTCATTGCCCACGCAAGCGAAGCTACTTTATGTTTTCACTCAATCTGCCTACTCCAACGCTACCGGCCAAGAAGGTTTGGACGCCGTATTAGTAGGCGCTGCTTTTGAACAGACAGTGAGTCTGCTGTTTTTGTATGACGGAATCTATCAGCTCAAAGCAGATCAAGACATGCAGGCAAGCGGTATTAAGCAGTACACCAAAACATTTCAGGCGCTGGCAGATTATGACGTCGAAAACATCTATGTTTCAGCGTTGTGCCTACAAGCCAGAAGCCTTAATGCATGCGATCTAATACTTGAAACGCAGGCTCTAAACCGTGACGCGATTGCAAGTTTGATTAGCGAGCAGGACAGGGTGTTTACATTTTGAACACAAAAACATCAAATTCTAGTGTTGCTTCATCAGGCACGCTATTCATGCTTATCCAATCATGGCATAACAGTGTTGCTGTTTATGAGCAGTTGGCGTTTGCCAGCCCTGGCGACACAATACTACTCACCCAAGACGCGGTACTGGCATTGCAGTCACAAATCACCCTAGCGTCTTTTCTAGCGAAGTGTGAAAGCCTTGGAGTGATGGTTGCCGCGCTGTCGGAAGACTGCCACTTACGCGGCATCAAGCCACATAGCGCGCTCGTAACCATGATTGATTATGCGGGCTTCGTCGAGCTAGTCTGCAAACATGATAAGCAAGTGAGCTGGTAATGCCGAACGCAGCACGAGTATTGGAATTTAACGGTATTGGCTATCCGCTAGATGGTCAGGGCTTTTTGCAAAAGCGCTTAATGTGGAGCGAAGACTTAGGTAGTCATATCGCATCGATTGATGGCGTTACCCTAGGCGACCAACACTGGGAAATCATTCATTACTTTCGTGAGTACTACGAAACGTACAATATAGCGCCGCCAATGCGAATGGTGATGCGGGTTTTTAAAAAAGCATTTGGTGAAGAAAACGCAAACAGTCGATATTTACATCAATTGTTTCCAGGCGGCCCCACACGTACCGCCAGTAAATATGCAGGCTTACCAAAGCCAAAAAACTGTAAATGAAAATACTATCGCTGTGGTATCTAACAGCCTTTTATTGAATGGCTTATGTACATCAAAGCGGCCGCGTTCTGCTCTCGCATCTTAGCGACATACTGGTAGGCAAATGCTGGCAGCAATATTGTGTATTCAAATTCGTTTGATACGATAATTCGGGTTAAACTGTGAAAATGGCAAAAATGAGCACACGCGACTTAATCCTTGAGGTCGCTATAGTATTACTTAATGAGCGCGGTGAGAGCATCGTAACCAGCGTCGATCTTGCTCATGAGATGAACATCAGCCCCGGCAACCTCTATTACCATTTCAAAGGTAAGGAACAGGTAGTCGAAGAGTTATACGCTCAATTTCACGCCAGGGTATTAGTGGCATTGCAAGAAATTACCGCGCAGACCAAGGGCGACCCAAAAGAAATATTGGCTGGTTTGGCCTTGGTGTCGGATATTTTGCAACAATTTAAATTCGTCAGCCAAGACCTACGCGGCCTGCACGAGCGTTACCCCAGGTTGCGTGCGTCTATCTCTAAGTTGCTCACCTTACTGAACAAAACGTTAGTTGCGCTGGTGAAGTTGATGATGGATAAAACGAAAGTAGTTGAGTCGAGTAATGCCTCTAGATTATTGGCAAATAATTTAATGTACACGCTTATCAATTTTAACGGCTACAACTCAATGCTCGACCCCAGTATTCAATTAGAAACGCTGTCCATTGAAGAGCACCTATATCTACACTTTTTACCATTTTTATAAAAAATTCTTAACCAAGAATAGAGGATAGATCAGCATGAGTAATGTACGAATTTCGCGCAAGCACAACCTTGATAGCGAGGAGTGTAGGGCTTTGTCGGAAGAACTACTGAGTAAGCTGGTCAGCAAGTTTGGTGGTAGTTACCGCGAACAAGGCGACTGTTATAGTTATCGGCATTCAACGGGTTTAAAGGCCATAGTCGAACCAGCCGAAGGGCAGTTGAATATAGACGTTCAGCTAACCATGATGACGCGCTCTTTTGCGCCAATGGTTGAGAAGCAAATCAATGAAGTTCTGGACAATCATATCGGCGTTGCCTAGAGTCAATTAGAATGTACATTCTAATTAGGGTGTGAATTCTAAACAGCATTGCTAAGATCGGCGCATCTTAACAAAACCAATTTGGTGAATGACATGGCCGACGAAAATAAAGTAACAACTACTGCAGCTAAAGTAGTAGCAACCGCCCCAGCTAACGTAACAGCTCCAGTTAAAGTAGTAGCAACAGCTCCAGCTAAGAAAGCCGCTGCCGCTCCAGCTAAGAAAGTAGTCGCTAAAAAAGCCGCCGCTGCTCCTGCTAAAAAAGCAGTAGCTAAGAAAGCTGTCGCTAAGAAAGCAACTAAAAAAGTAGCCACTAAACCAGCGGTTAAAGTTGTTAAAAAGGCTGCTAAAAAAGTAACCAAGAAAGCGGGTGAAAAACCAGCAGC
>CAWUWF010000038.1:0-5095 GCA_963925935.1 uncultured Arenicella sp.
GAAGCGTCGCAGGCGATCGCTCGATTGCATGGCCTCAACCCGAATAATACAGTTTTCGCTCAACAAAACCCTGAGGTTATTGATGCTGGTGTATTCCACAATGACGTCATCGCCGTCGGAACCACCAGCCTTTTGTTTTACCACCAAGCTGCGTTTTTGAATTCTGAGAAAGTAATACAAGAGATCAAACAAAAATACCAGGGTGATTCCTTTTATGCCTTAGAGGTCAAAAATAGTGAAGTATCGGTCCAGGACGCAATACAAACATATCTTTTTAATACCCAACTGTTGGATTGTTCAGAGCCGGGAGGCAGCAAACAGTTTCTATTAATTGCCCCCACCGAATGCGAAGACAACACAACGGTTTCAAATTACCTAGCCTCAGTCGTTGCTTCTTCGGCACCGATAAAAGAGGTTCGGTATTTCGATTTGCGCGAAAGTATGAAAAATGGCGGCGGTCCTGCCTGCTTACGACTAAGGGTTGCTTTGTCACAGACACAAATTGACAGTATCCAACCGCGGGTTCTGTTGAATGATGCGCTGTACAATGATCTAAAACTCTGGATAGAACGACATTATCGAGACCGTCTATCATTCGAAGACTTACGCGATCCAAAGCTAGTGCTCGAATTAAAAGAGGCGGCCGAGCAATTGGAGCCTATTCTTGGCCTGTCAGGTATCTATCAGCTTTAACTCAGCCCCAGTTATTCCCTAGATAGCAATTAGCCAAACCCCTTCATGACCTCAAGCTATATCAGTCATAAAAATAAACCATTTTTAAACCCTGTTTAAAGGGCGCATATTGAGTTTGACGAAACGCGAGACACGCTCGCGAAACCCCAAACACAGGTGCTATTATGGAAATCATGATTTTTGTGACTCTTGCTCTTCTAAGTTTAGTTGCTTTTAACGAAATGAGCGATCACTAGAAAGCCAGTTTTCTTCGAAAGAGTGTTTCAAAACACTCTTTTTCAGAAAAGATAAAAAGCGTACAAGTTGGGTCAATAAAAGGCCCTGCGCACTAGCCTCACTCCTAATTTTTCACCCGACAGCTAGATCTAACTTACACTTCCAAGCCACGCTAAGCGCGTGGTTTTTTGTCCTTTTAATGCTCATGATCAGAGCTACTGGCACATCGTTTTGAGTCTGCATGTTCGCCGCGAGACTGGCTTATTATCTGTAGTGCCGAATTGGCGAACAGGCCAGCTAAAATCAATGCCACGACAAGATCTGGCCAACGAGAATCACTTAACAGCACCACTCCCGCAGCAATCAATACCATTACATTACCAATCGCATCATTTCGGCTACATAACCATACAGACCGAATATTGGCATCGCCATCACGAAACTTCATTAATAGTACTACGCTAATCAAATTCGCGGTAAGTGCGGCAAGCGCGACGCTAATCATAATGGGTGCGCTTGGGCTATTTATCACAAACATATAGTAGATAGTCGATGACAATACCCAAACAGCCATCAGTAATAGACTAACGCCTTTGATCATTGCCACATTAGCTCGTGTCTCAATCGAACGGCCAATTGCCCACAAACTCAAGGCGTAAGTGGCGCTATCACCTAAGAAATCCAAAGCGTCTGCTTTGAGTGCTTGTGACTGGCCAACGATTCCATAACTCAACTCAACCACAAACATCAGGGCATTAATCGCGATAACAATTAACAGAACCCGCTTATATTGTGGGCTAGCGCCATCAAAATTTGATTCACTATGGCAAGATGCTGACATTATATTTATAAAAGAGTTTGTTTAACGACGTGGCGTTATTGCCTAGCGCGTATTGATGAGCGCCTGAAGGTATAAAGTGTCTCTGCTTTAAGCTTACTCAGAGGTTCCTTTGTAACAGGCAGATGTAATCTTGATCATATCATCCATCAAGCGAGGACTTGCTGCTACTATGTTACCGGATTGTAAATAGTCTTCCCCTCCAACAAAATCAGCAACTCGCCCACCAGCTTCTTGCACCATTAACACGCCGGCAGCTATATCCCATGGTTTAAGGCTGGCTTCCCAATAGCCGTCATAACGCCCCGCCGCCACATAAGCTAAATCTAAAGCGGCCGAACCTAAACGTCTAATTCCACTGGTGTGATGGGCTAACATGCCCTGCATGGTGGCGGTGAAGCAGTCAAGGTTTTCGAGCAACTGCCCGCTAAAGGGAACGCCGGTTGCCAACAAGCCGCCTCGAACACCTAGGCAATCACTAACCTGAATAGCCTTTCCGTTTAAAAATGCGCCAGCGCCTAAAGATGCCGTAAATAGGTCATTTTTGGCAGGATCAAAGATCACCGCATGTTGTATTTGCTTACCCACTGCGACGGCAATCGAAACTGCATAGTGTGGAATTCCACGTAAGAAGTTTGTGGTTCCATCTAATGGGTCTACGATCCAGGTAACCTGTGCCTGTCGATCACCTACTGAACCGAACTCTTCACCGATAAATGCATGCTCAGGAAACGCTTGAGCAACGAGGTCGTAGATAGCCGCTTCACTATTTCGATCTATTTCAGATACGTAATCGTGTAATGATTTTTGTTCTATATTTAGTGAACTAATATCTTCAGCACCGTTCTGGATCAACGCACCGGCAGTTTTCGCTGCTTTCACAGCCAAGACTGCAATGTCCTGACTTGAGTCCTGAGCGGGAGAAGTAGAGTTCATTAAATGGCATATCCGAAATTATTAAGGTGAAAAACTATTATCAAACAGATCGTGATGTAACTATAGTTTATTTAAAACTAATATTAAATCTTTTAGAATAGTCAAATCTCTTAAACCTTAAACGTCATCATTAAACGCGAAAGGGCAAAAAAACGCCTCGTTTAAACGAGGCGTTTTTAACGACATCTTTAAGCGAAAGCGTTAGCTATTGCTTGGTGATAAACGAGTCTAAACCATTTGGGAATAGACGAACGACCGTATTCACCACTGTGTCCATACTCTTGACACCGGGTTCATCAACTAACCACCCTTGAATTGTACCGATTAAGGCGCCCGCATAAAAATCAGCGATTACATCTAATTGTTCATCGTCGAAGTTATAACTAATTTCGCGCAACATAAGGATACGATCAGCTATCAGTTTAGACACTAATGATTTCAACAGTGAAAGACATTGAATTCCGGCTTGGCCGGTAAACGCTGCACGCATCAATGTTCTATCTTTGTCGCATTCTTCTAACAAATGTCGTAACCCCAACTCTATAATCTTTCTACGATCAAGATCATCGCGCTGGGTGATAGGCTTAAAATAAACTCGGCTTTTTTCAAACAAAGCTTCTATTCGATTCAATAAAATTGATTGTTTACTGTCAAAATTTGAGTAGAATGTCTGCCGACTGACTCCAGCCGTGCGTGTGAGCTCACCAATTGTGATAGCGTCAATTGTTTGGCTCTGTAGATGCTGCGCAAGAGCCACTTGTAATTTTTTTTGGCTGCGTCTTTTTCGTAGGTCCATTAGTATATAACCTTGAATTTAAAATAAATTTATAAAATTGGAAATTCACGAAATGAAAAGAAAAAAATTCAGTCTTCGTGGGCGTACATTTTTCTTGTTATTCTTTTTATAAAAAACGATACGTGGGGGCTATTGCTAAGCCAAATTGAACTATGTTCAATTTGGACATTTGATACCCCCCTTCTTGATGTGAATTATTACAACTCACTACGAGACTTATGACAAGAAAAGCGCAGTTGATATTACGAAAGTTTACATTTGCAACATTAGTGACATATCCACTTATTGCGTATTCGCTACCCACTCATTATCGAAATCAGCCCTTGTTCATCTAAATCACCCTATAAAATGTACCTTAATTACCATTCCCAAAAGACAGTGGTTCGACTAGTTCGAGACTTGCTTTTTATCTTGATGATCATCTCTGTCATAGCCGGCTGCACAACGACCTCTACACTAAATAATTGGCCAAAGAGCCTTCCGAATCGATCGATTTTCGTAGATAAATTTACCCAACAAAAATCGTCAGGAACCATCAGCAGCACTCTTGAACCGCACCTAGTATGGATTAAACGTTTTTATCTCGGCTCAATTCTCTACCCATTAGGCTGGAATAGGATGACCCAGATAATGACTGATTCGGTAGACCAAGAAGTTGATAAAACTAAGCTCAAAAGGAGAATGTATAAACTAGGCTTGAATATTTGTATAGAGTGGGCTCAGGACAACCGGTTTAGGAATATTGATTCCTCCATGATCGCGGTGTGGGGCAATGCCCTAAGAACAGCTGCCGAACAAAATGAACAACTGGCTTTTGTTGATAAAATCGAAACCGACGTTGACGCCTTGCTAGTAAAGCAACTAACGGCCAAAGACATTGTCCGAGAACGCTACTACCCCGTTGAAGATTATGACGATTTTTAGTATTGCATTGCCTGGTCAGTATTCTCGTAGCAATAACGTAAGTCATGGATAAGGAAAAATGATTAGATATTTATTAGTCCACACCAGCCTCTAAAAAGGTTAGCATTGACATTAAGACTAACCAATTTCGTTACCCCCTTGACTTTAAAACTCCGTTTCTACGTCACTTTACTGCCTCTGGTTTGCTCGGCGCTGCTGCTCGACCCAGTTCGAGCATCTGAGAATTCATTGCCAGCATTGGAAGCCAGTCAACAACTCCCGAAATTAAATCCTGAGCAAAGCCCAGCTGAATTGAGAATGGATTTGGCTGAACCGTCTGAAAATCCTGCGCAAAATCACAGCTGTGTATTTGATTCCAACGGCGATCATTGGATTGATGGCATCAGAGAAAAAGCCCACTTTAGATTGTGTAAGTCAGTTTCATGGGTAGACGGCTTGTTTGGCGATGAGTATGTATTTGATGATGAAAAATTTAGCGGTAAATTATCTCTAGGGTTCCGATATGATGAAACAGAAGGTTTTGATCCTCGCCTGAGAGTTCGAATAAAATCGAAGTTACCTAATGTAAGTAAGCGCTTAAATGCGTTCATCGGTAGAGTAGAGGAAGATAGCTTTGTTAGTAATACCGAAGTAGACAGCGGCCAGGTCACCACAGTAGGCTTGCGCTCTGCAGATGATGATGATGATGATGA
>CAWUWF010000039.1:0-15346 GCA_963925935.1 uncultured Arenicella sp.
GGTGAAGGTGTGCCCGATGACCCAGAGGGCGCGTGGGACTTTGGTTTAGGTGCGGGCTTCTATGTTAATGCAAGCCAACAGCCATGGAGCCAGCACTATCAAATGTATGACTACGTGGTACAAGAACTCCCTGCTTTGATCAATCAGAATTTCCAAGTAGATCCGCAAAAAACAGCGATATCAGGTCATTCGATGGGTGGCCATGGGGCCTTGACCATTGCCCTGAAAAATCCCCAGCAATTTCAATCGGTGTCCGCGTTTTCTCCTATTGTCTCGCCGCTCAATTGCCCCTGGGGTGAAAAAGCCTTAGGCAATTATATCGGTCAAAACCGAGTGGATTGGCAACAGTATGACACTTGTCATTTAATAAAGGACGGAGCGCAAAAGATGCCAGTGCTAATCGACCAAGGTTTAGATGATAACTTTTTAGAGTCACAATTGAAAACAGAGTTATTGGTCGCGGCAGCCGAGTCAGTTGATTACCCAATGCAGATTCGTTATCAACCAGGCTATGATCATTCTTACTACTTTATTGCCAGTTTTATCGGTGAACATATCGAGTTTCATGCTCGAGCCATGCAAAGTTAACGCTGCTAGGCCCCATTCTGTACTAGTGGCCGAATCAAGTGTATTCCGCTGATTAATCTTAGGGCAGCGATACTCCCTGCAAGCGCATTTGTTAAGGTAGTCATACTAGGCCTTGGCAATACGCTGACTTGATGGGTCTATTTTGTTATCAGAAGTTCACCAAGAGGTTTTAGCAAAATGAAAGTTCTAATTTCAGGTGCCGGAATCGGTGGTTTAACGGCTGCGCTGTGTCTTGAGCAAGCTGGCCATGATGTAGAGCTATTCGAGCAAGCTCAGCAGTTTTCAGAAATTGGCGCTGGCATTCAATGTGGCGCTAATGCCTTAAAGGTGATGGATCATCTTGGACTACTAACCCAACTCGAAGCCTTAGCCGTGGCACCCGAGCGAGCCGAATTTTGCGACCACGCAAGCGCCGAGATTTTATATACCGCACCTTTTGGCAATGCGTATCGAACCCGTTACGGTGCGCCATATTTACATATTCTTCGCGCAGATCTAGTCGGCGTGTTGCTAGCCGCATTTCGACAGAGAAAAGCAAATGGGATGCACCTAGGTGCGCAAGTTACCCATTACACGGAGCAGGCAGATGGAGTGCAAGCCCACTTTGCTGATGGCAGCATTGTTAATGGCGACTGTTTAATCGCTGCAGACGGCATTCGCTCAAAAATACGCAGTCAGTTGGTGGGCGCAATTGAACCTCGGTTCACCGGTAATGTCGCTTGGCGTGGCGTGCTACCTGCAGATCAATTGCCCGCCAATTTTATGCAAAAGGTGGTCCGAAATTTTGTCGGGCCTAACAAACACATGGTTATCTACTATCTACGCCAACAACAATTAGTCAATTTTGTTGGGGTTGTTGAAAACAAAGGCTGGCAAGATGATTCGTGGGTTAGTAAAGCGCCTTGGGAGGAGCTTAAAGCCGACTTCGAAGGCTGGCACCCAATGGTGCAAGCGGTGATCGACGGCATGTCTAAAGATGAATGTTATCGTTGGGCGCTGTTTGATCATAAGCCGATCAAACGCTGGAGTTCAGATCGCGTGACGCTATTAGGCGATGCCGCGCATGCCACATTGCCATTTATGGCATCCGGTGCCGCAATGGCGATAGAAGACGGACGTATCCTTCAGCGCGCTCTTGATCAGGCCAGCGACATCAAACAAGGCCTAGCTTTATATCAAGCAAACCGATTTAAGCGAACCAAAGAGATACAAAACAGTTCAAGACAATTAGGCAAGCTTTATCATATCAACAACCGTCTGGCGTTAAAGCTGGCGTTCAAAGCCCTAGACGCAATTGGTAAACGTAAAGAGCGATTCTTGCCGGAATATGATGCCAACACAGTTGAACTATTGTAGTTATTTAGTCTAGCGACGCACACGACCTCTAAGTAACCACTGACGCGAGCCCTGCGCATAATTAGGTGTGACACTAAAACCATGGCGCCAAAAATAATAGCAAGGATAATTGTCAACTGCCCAACCATGCCGGGTGCAAGGGTTTCTATGTGCAGATATCTGGCAATTTTCACCTTTGTAAGGGCTTTAGCTAATGCTGAAATCGAGCCTTGATAAGTATTGGCATAGTTTACGCAAATACTTTCGTCAAAATCGCAATCGGGACTGGAATTTGATATGGGTTTTGATATTCTTATGAGCTACTAAATATGACCTCAAGTATTTCAATGAAAGAAGCTGTAATTGTATCCACCGCGCGCACTCCAATTGGTAAAGCCTTTCGAGGTGCATTTAACAATACTAAGTCGCCAACCATGACTGGCCATGCTATTTCGCATGCGGTTAGCCGTTCGGGCGTTGACCCTGCCGAAATCGATGACGTGATCATTGGCTCGGTTCTTAATATTGGTACTGCCGGCGGCAATATTGCGCGTACAGCGAGTTTGGCAGCAGGTTTGCCGATGACGGTCTCTGGGCAAACAATTGACCGACAGTGTTCTTCAGGTTTGATGGCAATTGCCACTGCGGCTAAGCAAATCATCGTCGATGGTATGCAGGTGACTGTGGGTGGTGGGCAAGAGAATATTTCAGCCTGTCAGATGCCTTTTGGTGAAGCAGCCCAGGGCACCATTGATGATAATGTCATTATGCACGCCGAAAATGCCTATATGCCGATGTTGCAAACAGCCGAATTGGTGGCTAAGAAATACAATATTTCTCGTGATGCGCAAGACGAGTACGCATTGTCTTCTCAACAACGCACTGCAGCTGCGCAACAGGCAGGCCGTTTTGATGATGAAATCGTGCCAATAACAACCACTAAAGGCGTAATGAATAAAGAAACTAAAGAAGTTAGTTTCGAAGAAGTAACCTTAACTCAGGACGAAGGTAATCGACCTGGGACTACTCTTGAGAGCCTACAGGGTTTGAATCCTGTTATCGAAGGCGGTTGCATCACGGCTGGTAATGCTAGCCAATTATCCGATGGTGCTTCAGCGTGTGTATTGATGGAAAGCACATTGGCGGAACGCCGCGGTGTTGAGCCACTTGGCATTTATCGAGGTATGGCGGTTGCTGGTAATGAACCTAGTGAAATGGGCATAGCACCGATATATGCGATTCCTAAGTTGCTTAAGATACACGGTCTAAAGATTGACAATATCGGGCTATGGGAGTTAAATGAAGCCTTTGCGGTACAAGCGCTTTATTGTCGTGAACATTTAGGCATTGATCCCTCTATTTACAATGTCGACGGCGGCGGTATTTCAGTTGGACATCCTTATGGACTAACCGGTTCACGTTTGGTTGGCCATGCTCTTATTGAAGGCAAACGCCGTGGTGTTAAGTATGTCGTTGTCACCATGTGTGTTGGCGGCGGCATGGGTGCTGCTGGTCTATTTGAAGTTGCCTAAGGAGTTGCTGACTACATGACCAATCAAAGTATCAAAATAGGGGGAGCGAGCGGCTATTGGGGCGATGCTTCTCGCGCCACTCCTCAGCTCCTTAGCACCGGTGATTTAGACTACATTGTCTATGATTATCTGGCTGAAATCACCATGTCGATCATGGCCCGCGCACGTGCTAAGAGCCCTGATCATGGTTATGCGATTGACTTCGTTAGTGTCGCAATGGCTAAAAACCTTAGCGCCATAGCGGAGCAAGGCGTTAAGGTTATTTCTAATGCAGGTGGTGTTAATCCAGTTGCATGTGCAGCGGCTTTGCGAGAAGTCGTTGCAATGCAGGGCTTGAATTTAACCGTAGCCTGCATCACTGGCGATGATCTATTAGCGGATAAAGCCGTACTGGCTGAAGCAGGCTATACCGAGATGTTCAGTGGCGGAGAATTTCCTCCGGCTGACGATTTACAAAGCATTAATGCATACCTAGGTGCTTTCCCGATAGCCAAGGCATTGGGGATGGGCGCTGACATTGTTATAACCGGTCGCAGCGTCGACAGCGCTGTCACGCTTGGGGCATGTATCCATAGTTTCGCCTGGCAGACCGATGAATGGGACAAATTAGCGATGGGCTCGTTGGCCGGGCATATTCTAGAATGCGGCGTACAGGCAACTGGTGGCAATTTCACTGATTGGCAGAGCATTGAAGGGAACATCGAGGATATCGGTTATCCGATTGCCGAAATTAAAGCAGATGGAACATTTATCTGTAGTAAACCTCAAGGCAGTGCTGGCTTGGTCAGTATTGGTACCATAGCAGAGCAATTAGTTTACGAAATTGGTGATCCACAGGCCTATTTGTTACCTGATGTAAGCTGTGATTTTTCACAAGTTCGTCTAACTCAACTTGCCCCGAATCAGGTGCAGGTAGAAGGCGCGACAGGTCGACCGGCAAGTTCCACTTATAAAGTCTGCGCAACGGTTGCCGATGGATTTCGAGGCGGCACATCACTCAGCTTCTACGGCATCGACGCAGATCAAAAAGCACAGGCGTTTGGGGATGCCGTGATAAGGTCAGCGCGCACTAACTTCAAACAACTCGGTCTCGCCGACTTTAGCGAAACTAGCATCGAGTTGCTAGGCGCCGAAAGTCAGTTCGGCGGCTTTAGTGAATTGAATGGCAGCCGTGAAGTTGCAATGAAGATTGCCGCTAAACACCCAGAAATGATGGGTGTTGGCGTCTTGTTAAAAGGCATAGCGGGCTTGGGTCTAGCGACACCACCTGGCCTGTCTGGCTTTCAGGGTGCACGTGCAAAGCCCTCGCCAGTGGTTCGTTTATTTTCCTTTTTGATCGAAAAAAATAATTTCGATATTAAAATAGATTTTGATGGTCAAGTTGTGAACTTCGAACAACCAGCCACGACGGCTGAGCAAGCGCAAATAACTAGGCCGGGCAGTCCGTCACTCATCGATCAGCAAGACATGATTGAAGTACCTCTAATCCAGCTTGCTTGGGGTCGTAGTGGTGATAAGGGTAACAAGGCCAATGTAGGGATAATCGCTCGCAAGCATGAGTTCTATCCGTATATCGTGTCTGCTTTGACCGAACAGATAGTTGCGCAACGATTCGCCCACTTTATTGAAGCACAAAACATCGAAGAAAATGTTGATGCTTATTTATTGCCAGGCCTGCACGCGATTAACTTTCTAATCCATAATGTGCTGGGCGGCGGTGGCGTGGCAAGTATTCGTAATGACGCTCAAGGTAAAGGTTACGCACAAATCTTATTGGCAACGCCGATTTCAATTCCAGCAGAACTAATTAGGGTTCTTTAAAGAACCTTAAATAAACCAGTAGATGCACTGGCCAAATAGTTCATATAAGAGCTAGATAAAAAATGACTGTATTTAATTCGAAAATAAGCACTGGCTCAGAGAGCTTTGAGAAGAACCGTTCAGAAATGCTCGAGTTGATCGAGCAATTGCAAGAACTCAATGGCCGCGGCGCCCAGATCTCGGGCAAACGCAAAGCTCGGTTTGCTGAACGCGGGCAATTAATGCCTCGAGAACGATTGGCGCAGCTGTTAGACCCCGGCATGCCTTGGTTGGCAATTGGCAATATAGCTGGCTTCCTGTTGGATAATACTGATCCAAATAAATCCATACCTGGCGGCACTATTATTTCTGGCATCGGCTTTATCGCGGGTGTCCGCTGTGTGGTGGTGGTTGATGACAGCGGTATTATGGCTGGCACCATGACCGAGGCGGGTGGTTATCGAATCATGCGATCACAAGAGATCGCTCTTCAACAAAAGTTGCCGTTTGTGCATCTGGTCGAGAGTGCCGGCGGTGATCTACTAAATTATCGAGTGGAGGGTTTCACTGAGGGTGGCACCTTATTTGGCAATCAAGCTCAATTAAGCAAAGCAGGGATACCGGTTATTTCTATTCTGCACGGGTCGTCAACTGCGGGCGGTGCGTATATGCCTGGTCTTAGCGACTATGTCATTGCGATTAAAGGCCGTGGACGAGCCTTTTTGGCCGGGCCACCGTTGTTGAAGGCAGCAACCGGTGAAATAGCCACCGAAGAAGAATTGGGCGGTGCTGAAATGCATGCGACAGTCTCAGGATTGGCAGAATATCTCGCTGACAACGACGGTCATGGCATTCTCCTAGCGCGCGAGTTACTTAAGCGGCTTCAATGGAACGACAACTGCCCGACACCGCAGATCAAATCTTATCGTGAACCGATTTACGATCCAGATGAAATTGCTGGAGTGATACCGGTTGATTACCGTATCCCTTACGATATGCGAGAGCTTGCAGCGCGCATCGTCGATGGTTCAGATTTCTTGGATTTTAAATCACGTTATGGCGTTTCGACTGTCTGTCTGCAAGCTGAAATATTTGGACATGCCTGCGGCATTATCGGCAACAACGGCCCCATTGATCCGCAGGGCGCAACTAAAGCAGCGCAGTTTATGCAACTTTGCGAGCAAGCGAATCTACCGGTTATTTTTCTGCAAAATACCACTGGTTATATCGTTGGCACTAAGTCTGAGCAAGCGGGAATGATCAAGCACGGTTCTAAAATGGTGCAGGCTGTGCGTAATTTAGAGGTGCCAAGAATCACTCTAATGACCGGCGCTAGTTTTGGTGCTGGCAACTACGGTATGTGCGGGCGAGGTTTTTCCCCTGACTTCTTGTACGCATTTCCAAATTCCAAGACCGGCGTGATGGGTGGTGCACAGGCTGCCAAGACTATGTCGATGGTGGCGCGCGCTAAAGCAGAAGCTTTGGGTAAACAAGCCGATGAAGAAATGCTGGCCAAACAAGAACAAGGTTTAACTCACATGTTCGACAGCCAGTCATCCGCATTTTATACCTCGGGTCATCTTATGGATGATGGACTAATCGACCCCCGCGATACTAGGAACACCTTAGGTTTTCTACTAGAGACCGTTAAAGAAGGCCGTAACCGAATAGTTCGGCCTAATAGCTTCGGTGTACCCCGGTTTTAATTAAGTCCTTAGCCCGATTTTAAGTAAAGCCGTACCCCGATTTTAAATAAACCACTAAACGTCTAATAACACCCCATGACCCAGCTACCTAAAACAGTCCTTCCGCCAACTAATGAGCTAATCTTAGAGTCTCGGGGCAGCGTACTTAAAATCAGCTTTAACCGACCTGAGTCGCGAAACTCTCTGTCTGCCGAGATGGCTGACGAACTGCTGGCGGTATTGCAGGCGGTGCAAGATGACAGATCAATTCGCAGTATTGTCCTACAAGGCAATGGTGGCGTGTTCTGCGCAGGCGGCGATATAAAGGGCTTTAAGTCCAGTATGCAAGCAGACATGAACCATGCTGAAGTGGCAGCCTCTAACCGGTCGTTTGGAGTGCTGATGACGCAACTAAATGAACAACCCCAAGTCGTGATCGTGTTAGTTGAGGGTGCGGCAATCGGAGGTGGTTTAGGTTTGGCCTGCGTGGCTGATCTGACTATTGTGACCAAAGATGCGCAATTTCGCTTGAGCGAGACCAGCCTAGGCATTCCGCCAGCTCAAATTGCTCCCTTTGTGACTGAACGTGTTGGCCTGACCCAAGCTCGTAGATTGATGCTGACTGGCGCGCGTTTTAAAGGCGAAGAAGCAGTACGCTTAGGGGTCGCTCATTTAGTCGCAGAAGATGCCACTGATCTGCAGCGCTTGTGCGAACAGAACTTATCTTATATCGAACAATGTGCGCCTGGCGCCAATGCGACGACCAAAGCAATTGTTTTCGAAAGCTTACGTAATCCTCGATCAGCAGCACTCGACTTTGCTGCTAATGGCTTTGCCGATTGTATGTTGAGCGACGAAGGTCGTGAAGGCGTGGCAGCATTCGTTGAGAAGCGCAGTCCCTCTTGGTCAAAACACTAAGGAAAAAAATGAGCAACACATTCACTAGTATCCTGATAGCAAATCGCGGCGAAATTGCCTGTCGTATTATACGCTCGGCTAAGTCCTTGGGTTACCACACGGTGGCCGTATACTCGGATGCCGACGCTAATTCACTGCATACTCAGATGGCAGATGATGCAGTCTATATAGGCGCCAGTCCTGTTCAGCAATCTTATTTAAGAGCAGACCAAATAATTAAAGCCGCCAAGACTAGCGGCGCCCAAGCAGTACATCCTGGCTATGGGTTTTTAAGCGAGAATGCAGAGTTTGCTGAAGCCTGTGAGGCAGCCGGCCTAGTTTTTATTGGCCCCAGCGCAGAAGCCATTCGAGTAATGGGCAACAAGGCTGAGGCTAAACGTCGAATGTTTGCTGCTGGCGTACCTTGTGTGCCAGGCTATGAAGGAGAGAGTCAGGAGCAAGAAGTGTTGATTGCCGAGGCTCAAAAAATAGGTGCGCCGATCATGGTCAAAGCCGCTGCTGGCGGTGGTGGGCGTGGCATGCGATTAGTAACAAATCTAGCCGATTTGCCGAATGCGATCTTATTAGCTCGCTCCGAAGCTCAAAATGCCTTTGGGTCATCTGAGCTGATATTAGAAAAGGCAATCATTGAGCCACGGCATGTCGAGGTTCAAGTTTTTGCTGATCGGCAAGGCAATACCATTCATTTAGGGGAACGCGACTGCTCGGTGCAGCGCCGCCACCAGAAAGTGGTAGAGGAAGCGCCTTGTCCAGTCATGACAGAAACCCTACGCGAACAAATGGGTGAAGCCGCCGTCGCCGCAGCCAAAAGTATCAACTATGAAGGCGCTGGCACAGTAGAGTTTTTGTTGGACGCACAGCAGCAGTTTTATTTTTTAGAAATGAACACCCGCTTGCAGGTTGAACATCCTGTTACGGAGCTAATTACTGGTTTGGATTTAGTAGAGCTACAAATACAAGTAGCTCAAGGCCGCCCCCTAGGGCTGACCCAAGATGATATTAGATTGTCTGGCCACGCCATTGAAGTGCGACTTTATTCTGAGGACCCGGCGCAGGACTTTCTACCAAGTTCTGGTTTGATTGAGTCTTGGATTCCCGCTACTGGCGAAGGGGTGCGCATAGATCATGGCATTCAGTCTGGGCAAGAAGTTTCCCCGTATTATGATTCTATGGTGGCGAAGGTGATTGCCTATGGGCCAGACAGAGAGGTCGCGCGTATGCGACTGGTCAGGGCACTAAAAGACACCGTGTTTAACGGCCTTAAAAATAATAAAGCCTTCTTAATTGATTGTCTCGAGAAACCCGCCTTTATTGAAGGGTGTGCAACGACAGCGTTTATTCAACAAGAATTTACTGAACAGGACCTAGCTGAACCCATAGCCAGCGTTGAACAAGCTGCGATGGCTGCCGTCTTAAGCTATACGCAGGCATATCAAAAGGCTATGGCGTCTAGTGTTAATGTCAGTCGAAACTTACAAAACTGGTCGAGCACCGGCGCTTTGCAGGCTTATACAGAATATGCATTTGACGATGTGAATTATCGATTGTGCGTCAGCCCTCGCGGCCCTGACCTTTATGACGTGACCTCATCTGAAGAGCGGAATCTTGTGATTGAGATTGAACATATTAGAGGCAATGCTGTGCGCTTGAAGGTGGATGGTGGTCGACAGGAAATTAAATTTACTATTGAGGACAACGTAACAACCATATTACATAATGGTCGTAGCGTAAGGTTAGTTGATCAAATTCAGCAAGCTGGGATAGTAGAAGAGGGCGTTGAGGGTGGCCATATTACCGCTCCCATGCATGGCCTGGTTCTTGAACTGAAAGTCGCTTCTGGGCAAGCTGTAAGCAAGGGGCAAAGTTTGTTGGTGCTGGAAGCCATGAAGATGCAGCATGAAATTTTGGCATCGATAGATGGAGAGGTTGTCGAGGTGTTCGTCACGGCGGGATCACAAGTAAGTACCGATCAGGCTCTACTGGAAATAGCGGAAGTCGAATAGAATTTGGCGTATGCTCTTTCTATTCGCGGAATCGAAGATTCCCGGGCTGAAGGCTCTTTCTATTATTAGTCCTGTCCGGGGGACTCACCCTGCGGGCCACAAGGCATGCCAGTTCAAATACGTTCCGTCGGGATTTGTGTCCGCGGCGCTTTGCGCTTAAGCATGTTGAATTTGAATTAGGTTACTTTATATGAATTCTGAAAAACTCGTCATCACCTTGTTCGCCGAGGATCGTCCCGGGGTTGTGCGACTACTGTCGGACACGATATTGGAGCACAATGGCAACTGGTTAGAGAGCAGTCTCTCTAGGTTATGCGGACAGTTTGCTGGAATCATTTATGTCGGCGTTGGTGAATCGAATCGCGCTGAATTGCTCGTGGCGCTAGACGCGTTATCGGCAGATGGTTTGAATGTTACGGTTCATTCTGGGATCAAGGAATTACCCGACAACACAGCAGAAACTGCAATAGAACTGATTGTAGAAGCGAATGACCGGCCAGGTATTGTTGAAGAGATTTCTTCGGCGTTGGCTGAAATTAATGTCAACGTAGAGCAAATGGAAACCTCATGCGAGAGTGCCTCGATGGCTGGCTATCAAATGTTTATTGCTAGTCTGTGGGTCGCTCTGCCCAAGGGTTGTACCACGCAACAGTTAGAGCAAGCATTGGAAAACGTTTCAGACGATCTAATCGTTTCTATTGTTGCTTAAGGCACCTTGATCAGAGGCTTCTAGCAGAACCTCATTTAAAGGAATAATGCTTTGTTAGCGACGAAACTGCCACCAGAAAGCGAGGCCTTGAGCGTTTAATTTTGAATCTAAGCCAACCCAGTGACGAATTGTCTCTTCACTAACTGTGCTTAGTTCGTTCTGCGCGCGGCGAACTGTATATTCACGTAGCTCATCGAAAAGCAGCTGTTCAAACTTCTTATTTAGCTCGGGTCGTTGATTTAACTCTAAGCCTTCTGCAGGTTCATCTTGTTGGAGTTGTTCAGCCGTTTTTTGAGTCAGCATTACAAAGTCATCAATCTGCTCATGTAAGCCAGCAATGTTTTGCGCACTGGGCGCTAGCATGGAGTAGTGCGTGTAATACAAATAGTCAGGTTGATAACTCATCACTCTATCAATTGATTGGTGTAAAGCATCTGGATTGAATTGCACTGGTGTGGTGGTTGGCATAATGAATGCATGATCAGGGTCTCGCAGGCTTTGATAGGCGATGCCCAGAGTATCACCAGTGAAAACGCTGTTGGTTTGCGCATCGACAATACAGTGATGGTGATTGGCATGACCTGGAGAATCAATGAACTTGAAGATTCGGTCGCCCATCGAAATCTCTTCCTCGTCAGCAGGGCTAACGATGCGAGACTCTTCTATTGGCGAGATCTCACCATACAACTTAGCGAATTCGCTCTCACCGTAGACTGCCATGGAACCAGCGACTAGTTTTTCGGGGGCGGCCATATGTCGAGCCCCTTTGGGATGCACGATCAACTGGGCATTTTTACATAGCCTCATCAAGGCGCTGGAGCCGCCAGCATGATCAAGGTGGATATGGGTCAAAATAATGAGTTCGACATTATCGAAACTCAACCCTAGTTCAGCTAAGGCAGCCTCTACCTGAGGCACTGAATATTGGGTGCCGGTATCAATTATCGCCACTGCATCTTGTTCTCTAACCAAGTGGATTGACGCTAATTCGGGCTCGTAGTAAAGAGCATCCACGGTATAAATATTACTGTCACTGACGTATTCTTGCATTTTCTTAGGGATAAATTGGGTTTGAATATGGTTATCAAGCAATGTAAATCATCTCGATTTGGCACAACTCAGGAGGTTTTGGTGAAAACATGTAAGGTTTTTAATCCTATACGGTTCTTATACAGTGTAACATTTAAAGCCAATAGTGAACGTCTTAGCAAGACAATCTGAAGCCATAATTAATCGAGTTTTGTATCGTGTTTTTTACAAAGCGTATTGTTTTTGACCCAGCTAACTTCTTAACGCAACTAATTTTATATAGGTAACAATAGATGAAATCTCAAAAAATTCTCAAGCAATCTCAGAAAACATTAGGTGCCGCTGTAGCATCTTCTATTTTAACTGCCGCATTAATGGCGGCGCCAACCGTAGCGTCGGCCGCATCCACCGAGCGTTGCGCAGATATTGTTAAAGGCGGTAAAAACACTTGCGCCAGCAAACAACTCGGCATTTCTTGTCAAGGCAATGCCAAAGACGACAATATGGTGGGCGCATGGATCAAAGTTCCAGCGGGCACTTGTGGCAATATCGTTACTTTATGTGCTAGCCCCACCGAGGCTGCTGAAGGCGTTGATCAAGACAGACTAGCCAAGGCTTGTGACAAAATAGCCGATCAACAAGAAGGTGTTGCCGGTGGCCGTTTAGTAGACAAGCATGGCGCAAATATCGAAAGCTAGTTTATAGTTAGCCTACGACGTAGCTTTCAAACAAAAAAGAGGTGCTTAGTCACTTCTTTTTTGTTATCTGCGTAAATCAAGGACCTTTTATCTATACCCAAATTAGGCGTTATCAATGAAGAAAAACACCTTAATGACGCTTGCTGCCAGTCGAATTTTAGCGGCAGCACTACTATCCAGCTCTGCGATTAGTCATGCAGGCAAATACATCATTGCTCTGTTAAGGCATCGGCTGAGCCCAAAGCCGAGCAGACGTTTTAATCGCCGTAATTTTATTTCACTTTCATTTAGTAACAGTGTGGTTTAGGGGCTGGATATGCAAGCTGGCTTAGGCCTTAGGCCTGAATTGTTTGATGCAATATTTGATCAGCGTCCTGCGCTTGGGTTTCTTGAAGCGCACTCTGAAAACTATTTTGGAGATTCAATCGCACGAGCTAAGCTACTAGAGTTGCGAGAGCACTACGATATTTCCTTACATGGTGTGGGCTTGTCTTTGGGGCGAGCCGATGACCTAAATACAAAGCATCTCAGTGAATTAAAATATTTAGTTGATGAAATTAACCCGATGCTGGTATCCGAGCACCTGGCTTGGAGCGCCTATTCGCATCGGCACTTGCCAGATCTTCTGCCACTGCCGTTGACCGAACAGTCGCTAGCAATAATGTGTCAACATGTAGAGCAAATGCAGGATGCGTTGCAGCGTCAGATTTATGTCGAGAACCCATCAAACTACCTATTGTTTGATCGATTACAAATACCCGAACCTGAGTTTCTAAATGCCTTGGCAACTCGCACCGGTTGTGGCTTGCTGGTAGATCTTAATAATATTTATGTAAGTGCCACGAACCTCAATCGCGATGCAAACGAATATTTAGACCAATTGGATAGCCGTTTAATTGGGCAATACCATTTGGCCGGCTATACCGAAGTAGAGCGCCATGGTGAGGCCGTGTTGATCGACACACACAATCAAACGGTTGATCCACAAGTCTGGGAATTGTTTGACAAGGCAGTGCAAAAATACGGTGCAAGACCAACCCTGTTTGAATGGGATAGTGATTTTCCAGAGCTTTCAGTATTATTAGCGCAGTGCCAGCAGGCAGAGAAAATACTAGCGTCCAGCAAAGCAACACTGGCGCCCAGCGAGGCTAAGCTATCTTCAGTTGACCTCTCGCCAAAATACGTGTCGACAAAACAGCGTTCGTTTACCGAGGCGCAGCTAGATTCGAGCGAACTTAGATCAGTGCAAAGTAATTTCATCGATAGCTTGCTTGTCTTAGATGACCAACTATCACCCGCAATTGAAGCGCATAAGCAGCGACTTTGGGTATACCAAAACAATGTGTTTGCCGCCACTCGGGAGTACTTAGAGGAAGTTTATCCTGCTGTACTAGGCGTGGTAGGCGCTGGGTTTTTCAAACAGATGGCCCAGATGTTTGTCCAAAATAAGCCGCCGAGTGAGGGCAATATTTATTTGTTTGGGCAAGATTTTGATTCGGCCATTGGGGCGTTTGATGCATTGCAAGAAATGCCCTATTTAGTAGATCTTATGAGCTACGAATGGTCGCTGCATAAAGCGTATTTTGCGTCTTTGGCCAATTGCATTGACCCAAGCGAGATTGAACAATCGGAGTTATTAAATATGCCGGTTTGCTTTAATCCGAGCGTCGCAATAATCCATTCAAAATTCCCAATTTATGAGATACACCGACAATCGCTGCCGGGCTATACGGCAGAGGTAGCGATTGAGCTTAACCAGAGTCAGGATTCACTGATAGTCTACAAACAAGAACATGCAGTGGTATCGCGGCTATTGAGTGAAGACGAGGCAATATTTATGGACGTGCTATCAAAATCAGAAAACATTTTGCAATCGATTGAACAGTTGCACGGGTCTATAGCAGAACAATCACTGTCGAATAACTTGGCTTTGTTATTTGAGTTGAAACTACTCATGCCCGCCTAGTTCAGCGCACCATCAATCAAATTGGCATAGAACCAAAACTAAAAAAGGTAACAACATGACTAAACTTTACGATGCTTTTTGCTCATTCTGCGCTTCCATAGTAGCGCCGTTGGCGAACTTGGCTGCTCGAATCTATATGGGCTATTCAATATTTTTTGTGTCAGGTCTGGCTAAGTTAGATGACTTTGAAGGAACTATCGAACTGTTTGAAGAAGACTGGGTAATACCGTTAATACCAGCTGAACCAGCCGCTTATTTAGCAACCGCAGGAGAGTTGGTGTTGCCCGTGCTATTAATTCTCGGCCTATTTACGCGAATGGGTGCCTTAGGCTTGCTGGTCATGACGATTGTTATACAAACGTTTGCGATCCAGGATCCTCAGCATTACATCTGGATGCTAGTGCTTGGTTTGTTGCTAGGCTATGGCGGCAACAAAATTTCGCTTGATCACTTATTGTTTAGACGCAAAGTTTAATCGCATAGACGAGCTATTTGTAAAAAAGCGGACGGCAGATTAATCATCTGTCATCGGCTTTTTATCTGAAAAAATTGATATGCTCATACCATGAGTCTTGAGCAAAAATATGTAGGGCGATACGCCCCAAGCCCAACCGGAGATCAGCACCTAGGCAATCTAAGAACCGCTATGATCGCCTGGTTGGACGCTCGTTTGCGCGGCGGGACGTTTCTTCTAAGGATGGAAGACATCGATACCCCACGAGTCATCGAAGGCAGCGCCGATCGTATAATCGAAGACCTTAGTTTGTTCGGCTTAGACTGGGACGGGCCTTTGGTTTACCAATCACAGTGTCTCGAGTATTACCAAGACGCCTTCGACCAGCTGCAATCGAAAGATCTTATTTATCCCTGTTTCTGTTCACGTAAAGATATCCGAGCCGCAGCCAGCGCACCACATCAGCCGTCTCTTGTGTATCCGGGTACATGCTCTGAATTGACTAAACAGCAAGCTCAGGTGAAAGCCCAGCAAAAGAACCCTGCAATGCGGCTAAGAGTGTCAGATGAGTTGATAGAATTTAATGATTCATGTCTCGGCAAGCAATCGCAAGGCTTGAAATCTCAAGT
>CAWUWF010000040.1:0-5091 GCA_963925935.1 uncultured Arenicella sp.
GGTCGACCTTCCAGCCAGCCTCCATGACTAACAATTCGGCGGCTTTCATCTCTGTCGCCATGTCCGCCAACTTAAACGAGACACCTTGAAATTTGCCAATTGGCTGGCCAAATTGTTGGCGTTCAGCAGCGTATCGAACCGCTAGATCAAATGCACGTTCAGCCCTACCCAAACAGGTAGCCGCTACTTGTAAACGAGTCGCGCCTAACCAACTGTTGGCGACGTCAAAACCTTTATGTAATTCCCCCAGCATGGCTGATTCGGGAATCCGACAATCATCAAAATCCAGTATCGAATTGGTATAGCCACGGTGTGATACGTTTTGATAGCCATCGCGAATGGTAAGCCCGGGTTGATCGTGATCCACAAAAAATGCAGTAATCAGCTTTTTTGGTCCGCGTGCAGTTTGCTCTTCACCTGTGGCCATAAAGCAAATCGTAAAATCAGCATGATCCACATGACTGATAAAGTGTTTGGTACCGTTGAGCACCCACTGCTCGCCGTCTTTAACCGCACTAGCCTTCATGCTACGCAAATCAGAACCGGCGTCTGGTTCGGTCATTGCTAGGGCATCACTCTTCTCGCCACGGATACACGGCTGCAGATATTTTTCTTGCTGCTCAGGCGTTCCAGCACAGAGTATGTTCGAAGGTCGTGCAACGCAGGTCCAATGCAAGGCGTAACTAGCCTTGCCCAGCTCTTTTTCGTACAACAACCAGGTAACAGTATCGAGACCAAGACCGCCAAACTCACTCGGAATATTAGCCGCGTACAAGCCAACCTCAATTGCCTTCGCTTTTATTTCAGCAATCAGCTCCGGTCTTAAAATACCGGTACGTTCAACTTCTTCTTCATGTGGGTAGAGTTCATTTTCGACAAACGCTTTGCTTGTCTTGATGATCATCTGTTGTTCTTCGTTGAGTGAAAAATTCATGATTGGCTTTTCCTAGTGAAACTCTGCAGTGGATCTTGTGCGTTAAACAAATTGCTAAAGAAATGCTTATGGCGCTTTGTGGTAATCTTGAGCTGCGGGCAACGCCTGATGTGCAAGCGCGAGCTTAGCTAAACAATCGCTGACTGCTGGCAGCGGTACGCAGGCTTTGCGGGTACCAAGATCGACGTGTATCAGCAATGCTTCGCTGGTAGCAAGGAGCTTTTCATTAGCATCAAACATTGCGTGTTGTAAGCGCAACTTCTTACCCTCGCCTTCTGTGACTTTGGTAATTACCTCGATCGCGTCACCCGCATGACACTCGTCGATATAGGTGATTTGAACATCGACCGTGAAGTAACTCATTCCGGCTTTAACATAAGCTTCATCTGCGCCAACGGTGTGCATGACGCTATCCACAGCCTCAGAAAACACTTGGGCATAGCGACTATCATTTAAATGACCATTATAATCAGTCCAATTGATTGGAATGACTCGCGAGATTGTTGTTAGTAACTGGCTATGATCCAGGCTCTTAGTTTGATCAAGCCGCTGATCAATTTGTTTTAATAGCCGCCCTGCTCCCCAGTTTTGGCCTTTTAGGCCACGCATGATACTCACCAAATTGTCATCGCGAATGCGTTCCAACTCGCGAATACTATACATTCCAGATTGCTCATCAGATTGGTCCGATATGGTTTTAACCAACTCGTCAGTCAACTCTGGAACGTCCATCAACTTGGTCCACGGCCATTTCAACGCCGGCCCAAATTGCTTCATAAAATGCGCCATACCAGCTTCACCACCGGCCACTCTATAGGTTTCAAATAGGCCCATTTGAGCCCATCTCAAGCCAAATCCATAGGTAATTGCATCGTCGATTTCCTGGGTGCTTGCGACACCATCATTAATCAACCACAAGCCCTCACGCCATACTGCTTCGAGTAAGCGATCCGCGATATGTGCATCTATTTCTTTACGCACCAGTAGCGGCTTCATTCCTAATTGCGTTATAACCTGTGCCGCTGTAGCGGTGGTTTGGCTGTCACCCACTAACTCAACCACAGGGATCAAATAAACTGGGTTAAATGGATGCGCCACAATAATTTGTTGTGGCCGACTAGAACCCTGCTGTAATTCCGAAGGTTTAAAACCTGAAGTGGACGAAGCGATAATTGCCGTAGACGAACAACTTTGTTGAATCTGCTGATACACCTTTTGCTTCAAATCCAGCCGCTCAGGCACACATTCGCTGACCCATTGCGCGTCGCAAACTGCATCGGCTAGGGAATCGGCAAAGCTTAAAACGCCCTCATCAGGCAAGCGATGATCAAACAAACCCGGTAGCGAGCGCCGCGCATTGGCCAACACTTCCGCTATCTTACGCTCAGCTTCGGGATCAGGATCAAACACAGCGACATCACAACCCATCATTAGAAAGCGTGCTACCCAACCGCCGCCGATGACCCCGCCGCCAATGACTGCGACCTTAGTAACAACCAAATTAGCATTTGACCCAGGTGTGGCTTGGCTCATTGTGGTGCCCGCTTGGTGAGGCCCAATTTATCGCGCACCTGTTGTGGTGACATAATTGACGAACCCATCGCCTCAACGATTGTGACAGCACGCTCTACCAAACTTGCATTAGTGGCTAACACACCTTTATCAAGCCACAGATTATCTTCCAAACCTACGCGAACGTTACCCCCGGCGAGAACCGCGGCGGCAACGAACGGCATTTCATCACGACCAATCGAAAATGCCGACCAATTCCAGTCATGCGGTACATTGCTCACCATTGCCATAAAGGTACTTAGATCATTCGGAGCACCCCATGGAATCCCCATGCACAATTGCACTAAGGCGGGACTGTCTAAGATTCCGTCCTCAACCAGCTTTTTAGCAAACCAGAGATGACCGGTATCGAAGGCTTCAATCTCGGGCTTAACACCGAGTTCAGTCATCATTCGCCCCATTGCCTCTAGCATGCCAGGAGTATTGGTCATTACGTAATCGGCTTCAGCAAAATTCATGGTGCCGCAATCTAGCGTACAGATTTCTGGCAGGCACTCTGCAATCGGTTCCATTCGGCTCTCAGCACTGCCCATGTCAGTACCTTCTTGCAGAGGTAGCGGCGCACTCGCTGGGCCAAACACCATATCGCCGCCCATACCTGCAGTGAGGTTTAATACAACGTCGGTAGCAGAATCACGGACTCTATCGGTAAGCTCTCGATATAACTTTGGATCACGTGAAGCAACTCCTGTTTCGGGGTCACGCACATGACAATGCACCACGGCGGCACCAGCTTTGGCGGCCGAAATGGCGCTGTCAGCAATCTGCTTGGGAGAGCGCGGCACCTCAGGGCTTCGATCTTGCGATCCGCCCGATCCGGTTACAGCGCAGGTGATAAAAACTTTTCGATTTATTTGTAATGGCATAAGACACCCTAACGTGATTAAAGAGACAGGCTGAGAACGTTTAACCCAGACAAATAGAATGTCAAATTTTCTATTTTATGCTTTACTATATTCGAATCATTTTTGACAAATAACGCAATCACTATTCGGAACCAAATTTTGTCTAAGCCACCTATAAATAATCAAACCCAACAGCTAACTATCTTGGTGTTACCCGAATCGTCGATGATGACATTGGCTTCGGTGCTTGACCCTTTGCGGGCCGCTAATCGACTCTCTCGCCTACCCTTGTTCTCATGGCAACTGGTTTCTCTTGACGGAAAACCAATTAATTTAAGTTGCGGCGTCGAGATAAAAGTAGATAGCCCACTGCAATCCAATGACTCAGGAGATTTATTAATTGTAGTGGCTGGATTCAATCACCAATACCATGCGCCTTCGCGAGCTTTAGTGAATTTACGGAAAACAGCCTCCTCATTTACTACTATCTGTGGTGTTGAAGCGGGTACTTGGATATTGGCGCGGGCAGGACTCATTAACCACCATCAGGTCACCACGCATTGGGAAGACACCGAAAATCTAGCGGACAGTTACCCGAGCCTTCACGTAAGAGATGAGCGATTTGTGATCGATCATCGAATATGGACTAGTGGCGGAGCATCGCCCACATTCGACATGATGTTGCATTATTTGCGATCCACACAAAACAAGTCGCTGGCATTGGACGTAGCCGGCGTTTTTATTTACAAAGAAAGCAGTGCGCCAACCGACGCTCAAACCCTAGCATCGATCGGACGTATTGAAGAACTGGAGCCACGTTTAGCCAAGGCAATTAGAATAATGGAAGCAAACCTAGAGGACCCAATAGTTATTTCTAAAATAGCTCAGAGCATTAACTTATCAGTGCGCTCTCTCGAGCATCTGAGCACTAAGTATCTGAGCGTCACTCCCGGCGCATACTATCTGAGGTTAAGGCTTCAAAGAGCAAGGCGTTTAGTGCTGGATACTCGACTTAGCCTACTTGAGATATCCGTTAGAGTAGGTTTCAATAGCCAGTCGGCCTTTTCACGAGCGTATAAAAGTCGTTTTGGGCAAAGCCCATTAGCGATGAGAAATAATTCTATTTAGGCCTTTAGGCAAAAAGCGCTAGATTCAAAAAAGTAACAAAACACACTCAGGCGGTTTAAAGATAGGCGCTTCCAAGATAAACGCGTTAACTATACTTTAGCAAGTCTGCTATTACTTAAGTGCAACAATCAAGTTGGCTTGTCGGCGTTCCCAAAAAATGGGAATACAGTAAGTCTGTAAGCCAGCGGGAGCATCAAAGTCAATAAGATGTCCTCGAGATACAATAGGCGCTGCTAAATTAAAGTCTGCACCGAGAGTCTCGCGTGCATTACCAGAAACGGTGTTGGCTATTTCACCGACCAGATCCAATAATAGCTCAGCCTTGTTGGTATTTCCGCCGTAGCGGCCTAGTAACTGCATCAGCATGCTTTTAGGGGCTGAAAAAATAATACTTCCTGTATTGCGGCCGCTGATCGGAATCAATCCGTTATATTCGACCAAACTATCTTTTACATTTTCGATCAAATAGGGCGCACGTACCTGTGCCTTACTAAAACCGATAACGTTGTAAAAGTTTGTTACGCCTTCAACAAATACTTGAATCTCATCTTCACGCATTGTCGCCCCCCATATCAGAGACGAGTTCTTCTACCGCATCAATGAGATCATAAG
>CAWUWF010000041.1:0-5759 GCA_963925935.1 uncultured Arenicella sp.
TTGCTGAAGCTGCTGTTCGAGGTCCTGGGTTAGTTGCCGGGCAACCATCGCATCTACGGTTGCTTGCTCGTCGGTCGTCAACACAATGGTTTCTGGTTGATTGCTTTCAAGTAAATCACTTTGTTTTTTTGGTTCAGCATCTTGCGAATATTCAATCGCGATGTTCGCCTCAGACTCAAGTTTAACAATACTTGTGGAGGATTCGCTTGCCTGAATCGTGTTTCTCTGCGCGGGCTCATCTGCAAGCTCCGCTTCAGTTAAATTAGTGGTTGCGGCAGGCTCTAAGTCTAACGAAACTGCTTCGACGATGACCTTGGCGACAGCTGGACTAGCTCCCTTTACAGACTCGGTCGATGTCGTAGTCTGCCGCGCTTTTGCAACAGACTTAGTATCAGAATTGATATTCCCATCGCCTTCAGCTGATTTCCAACCTGAAGGTTGCGGGTCTGATGGCTCAGCATAGCTAGGGTTTATCGCGACTAGATACACGAGAATAGTTAAACTCACCGCCGCGAGAAAGGCCGTTAGGGTTGGGGTAAACCAAGCCATATAATTTCTATACATATTTCACAACCTTCTTTTTAAAGCTCACAGCACTCACTGGAGTCCTATTTATGAACTAATTGGTGTCAAACTGAAACCTCTGCCTTAAGGAGCCGCTGGTTCAATAAAAATTCTCTCCGCACAGCTAAAAGCCTTAAGTTATAGATCGGTGCTATAAATCCGCTATGGACTCCAGCTATATTGATTGACGAATTAGACCAAGCAACCAACGATCTTTGAGAAGAATTCGACACCCTTGCTGCTTATCATGCGATAGCATTGTCATGTAGAAGCAATAGCCAAACGCCTATAGGCGTAAACCAGTGGCGTAAACAAGGCTTTAAGCCCGAGACGGTTTAGACTTAAATCAGAGACTATTCAATTTACTAGACCGTGATAGCAGTCAATCCATCATTACCGATCTTTAACACTAACACTTATGCTGTATCTATAATGTCAGTTAGTCGACTAAATTATTTGCGGTTCAATTTCCAACTGAACAGAAAATTTGTCATTGATATCTTTTTGCACAGCTCGCGCAAAACGCAATACGGCCTCACCGTCCGCTCTCTCTGGATTAATGATCACTAAAGCTTGCGATTGATGAACTGTTACTCGGCCAATACTCTTGCCTTTCCATCCGGCCTGCTCTATCAACCAAGCCGCTGGTAGTTTGACCTTTTGTTCCCTTGCGTCTAAATTTACTGCATCAGCGTTGATGGAGTGAGGCGGAACAAAAAAGGCGGGGAGTTGCGGATAATTCCGTTTTAATTCCTGATACAGATTCAGATCAACTATCGGGTTTTTAAAAAAACTTCCCGCATTAGGAATATGCGAGGGCGATGGAAGTTTACTTAGACGAATCTCACAGACGGCATCGAATACTGACTTAAGAGTGGGGTTATCTATTCCCTCTAAAGCCTTTGCTAAGGAAGGATAGCTAATATTTGGCCTTGCGGTCTTAGACAGCTTTAACACCACCGAAGTAATTGCTACTTTTCCGGCTAAGGTCTTTTTGAAAATACTATCTCGATAACTAAACTGACATTGCTGCCGATCTAGCTCGACTAATTTCTGGTCAAGCAGATTAAGGTAGCTCACCGAAACTAAGGTATCTTTTAACTCACAGCCGTAGGCTCCGATATTTTGGACCGGCGCGGCTCCTACTAAGCCAGGAATAAGCGCCAAGTTCTCAAGGCCGAACCAATCGTTATTGACCGTAGTTTCTACCAGGCCATGCCAGTTTTCACCGCTACCCACACGTAGTACCACTGAATCATCACAATCTTCAAGCACCTCTATTCCCTTGATTCGATTCAGGATTACCAATCCGGGGTAATCCTCAGTGAACAAGACATTACTACCTTCACCCAAAATCAGAACCGCCCAAGTCTCATTTTTCGCATGCTGCAGGGCAGTGATCATCTGCTCTGCACTATTAACTTCCACTAGCGCTTTACACTTGGCAGGAACCGCCAAGCTATTTAACTTAACTAAAGGAGCATCAAAAGTGAAATTTAGGGTCATAGCTATCGTTATTACCTATCGAGCTACAGAAAAGAAACAATTATTTAAGGCTCTTAATCGCTAGACGATTTGACCAAGAAAAAGCCATTTCGCAAGCTAAGTCAAAGGCCACCCACTGCATATCTGTATGTTCCTCAGGGGCCAATTCAATGGCTGGACGAGAATCCACCGAACAATAGAATACATGCTCCGTATTACGACTCGTGTTCGGTGGGTAGCGATGACGCCACTGCTCAAGAATAGAGTAACTTCGACTAATTCCCGTATTTTTGAGATAGAGACCATGCAATCCGGTCTCTTCCCGCAGCTCTCGGCGAGCCGCATCGACCGGTGCCTCACCCCAATTCAAAGAGCCGGTTACCGATTGCCAAAACTCTTCGTGATCGGCGCGCTTTATTAGCAGAACATCTGTCTGCGTATGCACCACCACCAAAACAGATTCAGGGCGCTTAAAATGTCGAGGGTCGATACACCTACTCCGAATTGCTGCTGTCGCTGGCAACTGCGCTTTGCGCAGATCCACGCAAACGAATATGCAGATCTCGGAGTTGGTTACTGTCCACCGCACTTGGCGCTTGAGTTAGCAAGCAGGAAGCTCTTTGCGTTTTCGGGAATGCGATTACGTCTCGAATAGAATCAACCTCAGCCATCATCGCCACAATACGATCGATACCAAAGGCCATGCCACCATGCGGCGGAGCACCATAGCGTAGAGCATCTAATAGGAAGCCAAATTTCTCTTCAGCTTCGTCGTCATCAATACCCAAAGCCGTGAAAGCTTGACGTTGTACGTCAGTTTGATGAATACGAATTGAACCACCACCTAACTCAGTACCATTAAGCACCAAATCGTAAGCACGCGACAACACGCCCCCAGGATTAGTCGCTAGTTCATCAATTTGATCAACTTTTGGCGCTGTAAAAGGATGATGTAGTGAGGTCCAGCGATCATTACTTTCATCTTTCTCAAACATTGGAAAGTCAACCACCCACATTGGTGACCACTTAGTCTCGATCAGCTCGAGGTCAGTACCCACTTTCACACGTAGCGCTGCTAAGGAATCGTTAACGACTTTCGCTCGGTCTGCACCGAAGAAAACTAAGTCGCCGTCTTGAGCGCCTATACGCTGCAGTACTTGCGCAAGTACTTCTGCAGGTAAGTTTTTAACGATTGGCGATTGCAAACCTTCGTTGCCAGCAGACAAGTCATTAACCTTAATATAAGCCAAACCACGAGCGCCGTAGTTACCTACAAACTCGGTATAAAGATCGATTTGCTTACGGCTTAACCTTGCTGCGCCACCGGGGATACGCAGCGCGGCTATACGACCGTCATCAGAGTTGGCTGGGCCTGAGAAAACTTTAAAATCCACGTCTTTCATCAAGTCGGTAACCGACACCAACTTTAGCGGGATACGTAAGTCCGGACGGTCGATACCGTAGTCTTCAATTGAATCGGCATACGTCATGCGCGGAAACTCAGCGGGCAGATCAACATCTAACTTAGTTTTAAATAAACCGCGAATCATTACTTCCATCATGTTCATGATTCCTTCTTCATTCATGAACGACGTTTCAACGTCTAGCTGAGTGAACTCAGGCTGACGATCAGCACGCAAGTCTTCGTCACGAAAACAGCGTGCAATTTGGTAATAGCGCTCGAAACCGGCCACCATTAGCAACTGCTTAAAGAGTTGCGGCGATTGCGGCAAAGCAAAGAATTCACCTGCGTGCACTCGGCTTGGCACCAAGTAGTCGCGCGCACCTTCTGGCGTTGATTTGGTTAAGATAGGCGTTTCAATATCGCAGAAATTTTCGGCTTCTAAGAAATCACGAAAGTACTTAGTCACGCCACTGCGCAAGCGAAATATTTTCTGCATTTTAGCGCGACGCAAATCTAAATAACGATACTTCAAACGTACCGCTTCACTCATATCATCATCGTCCAACTGAAAGGGAATTGGATCAGACCGATTCAATACCACAATTTCAGTCGCGTAGACCTCAACCATGCCCGTTGGCATATCTACATTGGTGGTTCCCTGCGGGCGTTCTCGAACCTTCGCTGTGACCTGTAGCACATACTCGCTGCGAACTGTGTCAGCGATTGCAAATGCCGATTCAGCATCTGGGTCGACAACAACTTGCAGTAAGGCGGTGGCATCGCGTAAATCGATAAAGATTACACCACCATGATCTCGACGCCGCTGTGCCCAACCGGCAACGGTGATAGTTTCACCGATTAGACTTTCATTGATTTGTTCACAATTGTGACTACGCATTGCTTTCATTTTTTTCTCTTTGTGCTTTCTCTGCTAATTCTTGGGCGAGTAGTTTCGCTTCAACTGGGTCGTCAATTGGGTTAACTACCCCAGCAGACAAAATCATTTTCAACCCGACATCGACGGGTATATCTAGGCGTTTAACATCAGCCTTTGGCACCATCACAAACACACCTGAGGTAGGATTAGGCGTGGTCGGCACGTATAGGTTGATTAAATCATGATCCACTAACTTTTTGAATTTGGATGGCGTGTCGCCAGTGACAAATGCCAATGCCCAAATACCTTTACGCGGATATTCGATTAACACCACTTCTCTAAAAGACTGACTGGCATCCGCGAACAAACTCACCGTTATTTGTTTAACCGCACCATAAACCGTACGTACCAAAGGAATTCTAGCAAGAACTGATTCCCAGGCACTAACCAAGCTGCGACCAAAAAAATTGGCAACGACCAATCCTGTCAAGATCACTAAAGCTAAGGTTAGAATCACTCCCAAGCCGGGTATTTCAAAACCAATTAAGGCCTCAGGCCGATATTGCGGAGGCAATAGCAATAGCGTCCGATCGATTAATCTAATTGAAAATGCCAACACCACATAAGTAGCTACCAACGGTAGCCAAACTAGTAATCCGGCTACAAAATATCGACGAAGTCTCTGCATTTTTTTGTTAACTCAGGCTTAAAATAAGTGATTGGTCGGTGGCCAAGTGCTGTTAACTTTCAGCCGCGGCGGAGGTTGGCTTGGCGCTTGTGCTTGGTGACTTGCTTTCTGATGACTTGCTTTCTGATGATTTAGAATCCGAGGAACTATCATTCGCAACAGCACCGGCAGTAGAATCCTTGGGCTTGCCATCTTCGCTTGACTTAGTTGCCGCTGGTTTAGCGCCAGAATTTTTAAAGTCAGTTTCATACCAGCCCGACCCCTTAAGCTTAAACGCCGCAGCGGTTAATTGCTTGCGCAAGCTTGGTTTCTGGCATTCGGGACAATCCGTTAAACGAGGGTCACTCATCTTTTGTAAAGCTTCAAGTTGGTGACCACAGTCAGTGCATTTATATTGGTAAATAGGCATGGTAGATTCGATCATGCAATGCTTAGTAGAATAGGCTGCTAAACAAGACATTAATTTAGGGGTGAAAAAGCCCGCACATTATACTGGTTTAGCGGCTTTTTGTGGGCGATTTTGAATCTAAATTCAAGATCCCGCTATGGTCATATTCTCCAATAAAATAGAGCCGCAGACTGTATTGCCTCGAGTATCAAGATCATTGCCAACCGCAACTATATTCTGGTACATCTGTAAAAGGTTGCCAGCAATGGTGATTTCTTCAACTGGGTACTGGATTTCGCCATTTTCAACCCAAAAACCAGCTGCTCCACGAGAGTAGTCGCCGGTAAGCATA
>CAWUWF010000042.1:0-4343 GCA_963925935.1 uncultured Arenicella sp.
AAGCCGCTAATGAAATAAATGGCCATATAAGCCCCATGGCATGTGAGCTAAGCAGTTTTGAATCCGACAAAGAATGCGCTGATAACATTAATGCGTTGGATTTGCCGATAGACGTATTACTGTGTAATGCGGGCATCATGGCCTTACCTAAACTAGAACTGGCAAATGGCTTTGAGCAACAATTCAATACCAATCACTTAGGCCATTTCCTACTGGTTCACAACTTATTGGATCAAGTGAAGCAAGCAGAACAAGGTCGCATCGTGATGTTATCCAGCTTGGCACATAAGATGGCGCCGTCCATAGGAATCAACTTTGATAATTTGGATGGTAATAAATATTACAAAGATTGGACCTTCTACGGACAATCAAAACTTGCAAACCTACTGACTGCTGTCGCTCTATCCAAGCGGCTTGAAGGAAGTAAGGCAACCGCCAACGCGGTTCATCCGGGCATCATACGCACTAATTTGAGCCGCAGCATGGGTGGAATTCAAGGCCTTGTTTTCAATAACCCCGTCTCTGGATGGGTGGCAGGCATGATGATGGGTAGCAAAACTGTGCCACAGGGCGCTGCTACTCAGTGCTATGTTGCGACTGCGCCTGAGCTTACGGGTGTGAGCGGGCGGTACTTTTCCGACAGCAATGAAGAAAGGCCCAGCCGGCATGGGCAAAACCAAGAGCTAGCCGATCGACTGTGGGAGTTCTCCTGCGAAACCCTTAAAACCTATCTCTAATAAATCGCCACGGACGCAATCATTAATGCTCAGTGCGCATCGACACAGTCACTATAGCCAATCTATAAAATTGGACTGGAATTGATAAAAGTACGTAAACTGGTTTAAGATGGGTGCTGATGCTCAAGATTACGGTCTAGCAGATCATGCAGTAAGGTTTTGCGCCAAGGCGATAGGCTGCTATTAGATCCTCACAATTCAGAGAATGACAGGACAGCCAATGCTCAAAAAAAAGCTCACCCTGATCGATACCTCCTTCCTGCTGGCGGAGAATCGAAAGACGCCTATGCATGTTGGCGGCCTGCATCTATTCACCCTACCTGAAGGCGTCGATGAGCAGGAATTTTTGCACGGCTTGGCAAAAAGCCTTCGCACAGTTGACGTTCTCCAGCCACCGTTTGGCGACCGGCTAAGCATGGGTCGTCTAGGGCTCGCGGGGCCGGTTTTTTGGGAGCCAGAGGAGTCTTTAGATTTGGAGTACCATATTCGCCATTCGGCATTACCCAAGCCAGGACGCTATCGCGAACTGTTCGCTCTCGCATCTCGCTTGCATGGCACGCTGTTAGATCGAAACCGACCCTTGTGGGAAATGCATCTAATTGAAGGCCTGCGCAATAGACAGTTCGCAATTTATTTCAAGTTTCATCATGCGGCGGTGGACGGCGCCCGATCTATGCATCTGACTAACAGCATGTATTCCCCCGATGAGAATGTCCGTAATCAAGGCTCGGCCTTATCCTATGAAGTTCAAGAACGCTACCGGGCACAGTTAGAAGCGGCTACCCCTAGCAACTATAGTGATCAAGAACTGCGTAATGTTGCCGATGCTGTAAAGCAAACATTTGATACCAGTAAGCAGGTATTGGGCTCTCTGAAGAAATTAGTCGATGGCTGGCGAGGCAAAGGCGGCGCGTTGGCCCTGCCTTGGATGCACGTACCAAGAAGTTCTATCAATACCCCCGTCGACGGCGCTAGGCGTTTCGTTGCTCAGTCTTGGTCTTTTGCGCGAATTCGCAATGTCGGTAAAGCGCTAGATGGCACCTTTAATGATGCTGTGTTGGCAATGTGCGCCGGCGGCTTGCGCCGGTATATGCTAGAGCATAGCGAATTACCTGAGAAATCAATGAAAGCAATGGTGCCCGTCTCATTGCGCGAGAAAGGTGACATCGATTCATCAAATGCAGTAGGCGCAATCAGTGCTGATCTGGCAACCGATATTGAAGATCCTGTGCAGCGCTTCAAAAAAATTCAAGCATCGATGGCCGCTGGAAAGGCATTGTTTCAAGGATTGAAACCCAAAGAAGCTGCCCTACTATTACAACTCCTACAAGCCCCTGGGCTATTGATTTTCCCGCTCGGATTGATGAGGAAATTTCCACCGTTTAGTACCGTAATATCTAACGTCCCGGGGCCTAGACAGCCTATGTATTGGGAGGGTGCAAAACTAGACGGTTTATACCCCGCGTCTATTGTTACCGAAGGCATCTCACTAAATATAACTCTAGTATCCTACGACCAAAATGTTGATTTTGGGATCACAGCATGTCGCCGCTCTATGCCACAAGTTCAGCGACTAATCGACTATATGGATGAATCGCTAATTGAACTAGAGGAAGCCGTAGGGATAATAAACGTAGAGCCAACAGAAAAATCGCACGCCGTTACAAAACGTAAAATCGCGAAGAAAGCCAAGGCCCCGCCTGTTCGCAAGAAGATAACCAGCCCTGTAAAGAAAAAGGCCTCCGCTAAAAAGAGCTAGCTAAGCCAACTCGAATGCTGGGATAATTTTATTTTGAGGCTAGCCTGCTTATGTATCTAAAATGCGTGAAAAATGAAGGTGAAAACCATGAGATGTCGTAAATTTGAATGAACAAAGCCACGATAGTTGCTAAACTAAAGTCCTTATTCAGTTAATATCAATGACATCTGAGTTCACCATAGCAATCACATACATTTTCTTACAACCTTGAGGGATAGCGCTTTGATCGTATACGATATCAATCAGACGCCTGATGTTATTCAGTTCTACGACACGGATTCAGGTAGTTTTTCCTACGTGGTAAAGGACCCAGATTCACAATCCTGCGCCATCATCGATTCTGTTCTAGATTTCGATTACGCTGCCGGACAGGTAGGGTATAAAGGTCCCAATAAAATATTCGATTTTGTGCGTAGCAATAAGCTTGAGGTTGAACTGTTAATGGAAACACACATCCATGCCGACCACCTTTCCGCTGCACCCTATTTACAGCAAGAGCTCGGTGGCAAAATAGCCATCGGCAAGCACGTCACTTTAGTCCAAGAAGAATTTGGAAAGGTGTTCAACGAAGGAACTGAGTTTGAGCGTAATGGTAGCCAGTTCGATATATTATTCGATGAAGATCAAAGCTATTCGATAGGTAATCTTCACGGGGTCGCGATGTACACTCCGGGGCATACGCCAGCCTGCCAGACTCTCCTGATTGGCAATGCTGCGTTCGTTGGTGACACACTATTTATGCCGGACTCCGGAACCGCTCGTAGTGATTTTCCTGGTGGCGATGCACGCACACTCTTTAAATCCACCCAAAAAATATTAAGCCTTGATCCGAATACTAGAGTATTTATTTGCCATGACTACCCGCTGCAAGGTCACCAAGCTAGATGCGAAAGCACGATAGCCGAGCAAGGCCTAAACAACATTCACGTGAAGACAGGCACCTTAGAAGACGATTTTGTTGCGATGCGTGAACTACGCGACGCATCACTCGGCATGCCTCGATTAATGCTACCCTCACTACAGGTAAATATGCGCGCAGGCAATTTCCCAGATTCAGACGACAATGGCACTCGCTATTTAAAGGTACCCATAAGCGGTTTACGAAATACTAGCGGCTAGGATTATTCGCCCGATTTAATACTCAATATTTCAATGCCCTAAAATCAATAACATAAAGCAACGAGGAATATTTATGACAGCATCAAGCACTAACTCAGCTCGCTATGATATAGCGATCATTGGCGCTGGATCGGCTGGAATCGCCACTGCCAGCAGCCTGCTTAAGCGTAACAAAGATTTACGCATCGCACTTATTGAGCCGTCTCCAGATCATTATTACCAACCGGGCTGGACAATGGTCGGCGGGGGTGTTTTTGATAAAGAATCGACTCATCGAAAAACCAAGGACTTAATCCCGAACAATGTTGATTGGATTCAGCAATCAGTAACAGGCTTTACGCCGCAAGAAAACTCCGTATCTTTGGATAATGACTCCTCCATATTTTATGACCATCTGATTGTAGCGCCTGGCTTGAAACTGGACTGGGCGGCTATAGAAGGCCTTGAGCAAGCATTGGGCAAACACGGTGTCACCTCAAATTATCGATACGATCTCGCGCCCTATACATGGCAATTGGTACAAAGCCTCGACAAGGGAAAAGCTCTATTCACACAGCCACCTATGCCGATAAAGTGCGCTGGTGCACCACAAAAAGCACTATACCTTTCTGCATCGCATTGGTTTACAAACGCAAAGCTCAACAACATCGATGTAGAATTTTACAACGCCGGCGGCGTCTTGTTTGGCGTTGAAGCCTATGTGTCTGTACTCAACTCCTATATGAAAA
>CAWUWF010000043.1:0-5922 GCA_963925935.1 uncultured Arenicella sp.
TGCATCAGTCGCGGCGCGCTTAACCGCTTTGCGAATTTCCGAAGTGTGAATGTGATGGCGGCACCAATTATCGCTATCGAGATGTTGGCATAGCGTATGAGACGGGAAAATAAACATCCAACTGGGCGAGCGAAAAGCATTAGGATATTTTAGGCTCAAGGCATCAGGCAATGACGGGCCGATGGCATTACGGTTATCCTTTTCTTGAATATCAATAGCGCGATCAATTTGTCGAATAAGCTTAGATTTTAGATTGTCACTTAGAATCGTTACACGGTCTTTTCCACCTTTATCGCTCTTGCGTACCGTAATAGTATTCTCTTCAAAATCAATGTCTTGTACACGTAGGCGTACACACTCAGACACACGCAAACCACTGCCATACATAACTTCCACTATCAGACGATGCGTCTCTTTTAGTGATTCCAGTACTGCAGACATCTCCTCTTGGCTAACAACGTCAGGCTGTTGGCACGGCTTAATTGCTAGCTTAAAATTAAGGCCCTTAAGAGGCTTATTTATAACTTTATTGTACAAAAAAGTAATTGCATTCAAAGCAGCACTTTGTGTATCTGGAGTAATATTTGGATCCGCTGCAAGATGGTCAAGAAAGGCTATTACCTCTATTTTGCCCATGTCCTCGGGGTGACGGTTTTGATGAAAACGACTGTAATAATGAATCCAATATAAATAGCTATGGATTGTACGTATGCCGTAGTCACGTGAGCGCATAGTGCGTTTAACTGATTCAAGAATAGGATTTTTAGTACTCATTTGTCGCTCCTTTAAATACGATATGAAAAACAGCGTAAACTGTATGAATAAACAGTATATCTTGAATAACGTACAAAATACAATAACTTTATATTATCTATGTTGTGCGTTCCTATTGCCTAATTCTTAAATAAGCAATAAAAACAAGAAGATATAGTGAGTATTGAGAATGATAACGAGCAAGCTCATTTACCTCGGGAAGAAATAGTGAAATTTAAGGAATATCTAATGAATACAGTGGGATGGGCGCGATATATGGAAAGACGCAGAGTAGGAATGTGCGCATGCACATTAATAAGCTGTTATTGTTACTATGGTTATAGGGAGATTCTGAAATAGAATATTTTTAGAGTACTACGTTTAATTATTGGCTTATGTGGTTTTGCTTCAATCGCCCTCACAAGCAATAGCATGCTTCCTATTTCAATTGAAAAAAGCAGCATTGTTTTGTCAGCTATTGCGTGTGTTTTGTTTGCAGTTGGCGGTTCAAAGTTGCTGCCAAAACTACCGTTTACTTCCCTGTTAAATGAAAAGGTAAGCACCGTGTTTAATACAGGTAGAACCACAGTTAAATGAAGAATATCGAAATTATTGAAGGCGATATTACCACCGCAAATGTTGATGTGATTGTCAATGCGGCTAATCCAATGATGCTTGGCGGTGGAGGAGTTGATGGCGCTATTCATAGAGCCGCTGGCCCGCAGCTACTAGAAGAATGCCAGAAAGTTAAGGCTGTGAAAAAAGTCCGGTGTCCTGTCGGCGAAGCTCGAATTACTTTGGCCGGTAATTTGCCGTCGAAATTTGTTATTCATACAGTAGGGCCGAGATACCACCGAGAAGAGAATCCGAGAAGCCTTTTAGTGGCTGCTTATACCAATTCACTAACATTAGCATTGGAGCATGGTTGCGAATCCATCGTGTTTCCGGCAATTTCTTGCGGCGCCTATGGTTATCCGGTTCGAGAGGCGGCAGGTGTTGCAATTCAAGTTTGTGGGGATAGTAAGTTTAATGATATCGATGTTTTTTTCTATCTATACGGCCAGAAAAATTATGACATCTGGCAATCGGTGTTCGAGTCAAAAAAAGCCTAATAATTTTGTTATCATTGCCGGGTGGCGTGAGTGCTCTTGATGATTTATATGGCACTTGGTGGGTAGCACCCTTAAGGATAAAGACGTTATGCGGTGGTTTTGGTTTCTGCGCTAGAGTTTTAATAGGCGCTGCTGTATTTTAGTGTATAGCATGTTGTTGCAATCACAACGCTGCATGAGGATGAACTACTTGGCGAGACAGCCTTCTATACGGGGCAGTTCCGTTAATTGGCGACTTTATAAAAACCCTTAATGTGCTCTGGCCGTAAAGACTCGTTTAACCTAGTAAAACTTATTGAATTTTCTCTTATGAATTTTAAAATATTAAGAACTATCTCTCTGTTACTGTTGGTGAGTAGCTTCAGTCCCTTGGCGAATGCCGACAGTAACTGGATAGATGTTCGAAGCCAGCTTGAGCATAGTATTGACAGCATTGAGGGCGATGTTCGCATTTCACACGGCGATATTGTTAAACAAATTAGTCAAATGTTTCCCGATAAGGGCTCAGAAATTCAATTGTATTGTCGTAGTGGCGGGCGTGCAGGCATAGCGATGTCTGCGTTACGAGAAGCAGGCTATACAAATGTATCGAACGCCGGCGGGATTGACCAAGCACGTAGAAAAAGACGGCTTAGTGAATAGCTGAAATTAATAAGTTGGCAGTTCTTTCTTGGCATAATTTAATTGGCAATCACATGAGATCAGGTCACAAGGGAAATGAGTATTTTGTTATACGTGGTTTATTTAATCAAGATGAACTGGGGCGCTGCCAACGACGAAGACATGACTGGAATTTATCACCTTAAGGCATCGCAGTGAGATTACGAATTCGATTATTGTGGCTTATTCTGTGTGGCTTTTTTCAGCACAGGCTGAGCATATTGGATACATCAACCGTTCACCTTCGGGTTTTATTTAGTGATACCGATATTCGCAAGGTCAGCGGTGATCGATATTTTGCACTAGGCGATTTAGGTTGGGGTAGTTTGTATATTCGTTGGGGTGCCTTTAACCGAGTGCTAAAGGGTGAATGCGCACCGGTCGGTCAGGTGATGACGTTGAATGCACGAGAACCACTATGGTTGTTGCAAAAATTTAAGATTGAAACCAGGGTGTTATGGTGGGATCAGCGGTGGCTTTATTTCGAGCAAAAGTACATTCACCAAGGCAAGGTCAAAATTGTAGGAGTAGGTAAAGGAGGCTTACTGAAGGGCGGGATATTGATGGATATTGTCGATTGGGTGCCGGGTGCCAGAACCAGGGAAAAGCCTGAAAAACCAGAGCAGGTAGTTGCAATTCAAAATCTGGAGGATTCTATTAAATGGTAATGTGTTTGCTTCGATCGGAGGGCTATGTCATTGACATAATATGTTTAGTGGCCGCTGTTGTGGTTTATTATGTAGTATCTTTATAGGCCTGGAATATCAGGCGAGACTTAAATTAGTAGGAATTTTAAATGGCAGAAATTGAGTTTAGTAACGATGAAAAAGAATTCATCGTGAGCAAGCTAAAAAAATATTTTGAACGAGAGCTTGATCAGGAGATTACTCAGTTTGAAGCTGAGTTTTTAATCGATTTCTTCTCAAAGGAAGTAGGCGGTTACTACTACAATAAAGGCTTGTCTGACGCTCAAGATTTAATTAACTTAAAGTTGGACGATGTTATTTATGAGCTTGAAAAGCCGACTGAATCTAGCCGGTGAGTTAGTTGCTCCAAAGCAACGAGGAAAGGGTTTGGCTAACGTTCTTATTAAGCATCTATCAGAGCTGGCAGGCAAGGGTTAGAGCGCAAAGGCGATTCGCTTTTTGTGTTGCCAGAAAACCTGGCTGTAGTTTAGTTATATACCTCGACTGAGTTCTCATGCGTTAATTATCGATGATAATGTACTGTTGCTGGAAGCACACTATGGTGGCCATGATTTGGGCTTACCTGGTGGGGCACTGGAACCCAGCGAAACAGTTCATCAAGCGCTTCAACGGGAATGTTGGGAGGAGTTAGGTCTATCTGTGAATTGCTTTTACCTGAGTGGCGTTTATTCTCAGAGGCCTACGATTCTCAGGCGTTTATTTTTCGCTCTGACCTGGCCGACGAAAAACCAATTAAACTAAGTGATGAACATTCGCGCTATAAGTTTGTGGGTCTAGAAAGCATATCTGCGGTACAGAAAATACGAGTACAGAATTGTTTAGAATACTCAGGCATGGTTATTGGTCGCCGATTTCAAAAGCTTTAAGGAATCTTAGCTATTGACCCACTTGTAGAGTAATTAAAGAGCCGAATTGTATTGCAGTCGATATGGCTTCTGGTTTGCAAAAAAAATCAAAAACTTGCTCGAAATGCTTGAACTGATTGATTCTATCCCCATAATTCAGCCATCTAAATTTTGGCTTTAAATCGAGTTATGAACGAATCAGAAAACAACCACTCAGAATCAGAAAGTACAACGGCTAAGCAGGCTGAACAAGGCCAAGCTGACAACACTATTGAGACAGGCCAATCAGCGCCTGCTGACCAGAGCATTGACGCTGCGTCGGATTCCACTATGGAATTTAACCCTGAACAATCAAGTGATAAAGATGAACTTGATTTGGTGGCCCAGCTCGAAAGCGCTCAAGTTGAAATTGTAAAATTAAAAGATGCATTTCTACGCGCTAAGGCAGAAGAAGACAATATACGTCGACGCTCAGAGAAAGAAGTCGCCAATAGCCGTAAATTTGCGGTGGAGGGCTTTGCTAAAGAGATGGTGAATGTGCATGACAGCTTGAAATTGGCATTGTCGGTTGAATTGGCTGAAGATGCCGACCAAGCGGCTAAAAGTACCCATGAAGGGGTGTCGATTACCTTAAAGCAATTAGAGTCGGCGTTCGCAAAATTTTCAGTTTCTGAAATTGCGCCTGAATCGGGTGACAAGCTGGATCCAAATTTGCATCAGGCGATGAGTATGATTGCGTCTGAGGAAGTCGACCCAGGTCAGATTATTAGTGTGATACAAGTGGGTTTTTCATTGCACGATCGTTTGCTTCGCCCAGCCTTGGTAGTGGTAGCAAAGTAGTTGTTATAAGCAATGCTGAAGGCGTAGCTGAAGATTACAAAATATCGTTAGAGATATTGAATTATTGATTAAAAACCCCAGAAAGGGGCTTGAACAGATTTATTTTTTTGAGGAATAGAACAATGGGTAAAATTATTGGAATCGATCTAGGTACCACCAACTCTTGCGTAGCCGTAATGGATGGAGACAAACCTCGCGTTATCGAAAATAGTGAAGGCGATCGCACAACACCATCGTATGTTGCGTTTGCTGAAGACGGCGAAGTATTGGTAGGGCAACCAGCCAAACGACAATCCGTTACCAACCCGACTAATACGCTTTACGCTGTAAAACGTTTAATTGGTCGTAAGTTTGACGAAGAAGTTGTACAGCGTGATGTAGATCTAATGCCGTACAACATCGTTAAAGCCAAAAATGGTGACGCTTGGGTTGAAGCTAATGGCAAGGCCATGGCTGCGCCAGAAGTGTCTGCACGTATTTTGCAAAAGATGAAAACTACGGCTGAAGAGTTCCTTGGTGAAGAGGTGACTGAAGCAGTGGTAACGGTGCCAGCGTATTTCAATGACGCTCAGCGCCAAGCAACCAAGGACGCAGGTAAAATTGCTGGTTTGGACGTAAAACGAATCATCAACGAGCCAACTGCTGCGGCGCTTGCCTACGGCATGGATCAAAAAGTCGGTGATCGTAAAATTGCGGTTTACGACCTAGGTGGCGGCACCTTTGATGTGTCAATCATTGAAATTGCAGAGATTGATGGTGAGCATCAATTTGAAGTGCTTTCGACCAATGGCGATACCTTTTTAGGTGGTGAAGATTTTGATCACCGTAGCATTCAGTATTTGGCAGCAGAATTTAAGAAAGATCAATCGATCGATCTTAAAGGCGATGCGCTAGCGATGCAGCGTCTTAAAGATGCCGCAGAGAAAGCTAAGATTGAGTTGTCAGCGAGTTCGCAAACTGAAATCAACCTTCCTTACATCACGGCCGATGCTACTGGCCCGAAAC
>CAWUWF010000044.1:0-14935 GCA_963925935.1 uncultured Arenicella sp.
TGATATCTATCTAAACGCGGCCTATCAAGCTGCGCCACAGGAGCGTTTGGCGATTGGATTGAGCAAAGCGAAATTGCATGAAAAAGCAGGTCAAATTGAGCAAGCACTGGCGACCCTAGAAGATGTGCGTAGCATCGGACACAAAAATCCTCAGTACACGGCTATGTTGTTGCAAATACATCAGAGCACTGCAAATTGGCAGGGGGTTCAAGACCTATTGAGTACCGCTAAAACACAAAAAGCGTTATCCGCAGAGGTGCTTGAGAAGCTACAGGATGACATCTATAGAAATTCATTAGATGTCGCACAAGATAAAAATACAGCATGGAAGGCCTTACCTCGCGAGCAACGTAAACAAATTAAAAATATCGAGTTGTACGTTAAAAGTTTAGTTTTGAGTGGAGATGTTGCTGGTGCTGAGAAGCTTATACGCTCCACCTTAAGCAATGACTGGAGTGATGCCCTGGTGCGTATCTACGGTCAACTACAGCCTGCGAAACCGGAAAAACTACTGCGCAAAGCTGAAGGTTGGCTGCACGCTCGACCTGAGAACCCAGAATTAAATCTAGCGGCCGGGCGGCTCGCTGTGGCTAGTAATGAACCTGAGTCCGCTAAACAGTATTTACAAGCGGCAATAAGTTTGGGTCGTCTGCCAGCGGCTTATGCCCTGCTGGGTGAAGTGTTCGAGGCTGATGGCGATAATGCCAAGGCATTGCAGATGTACCGTGTAGGGATTCAGGCTTTGGTAACAGCGGATCAAGCAGCAGACGCTAAATTAGGGCATTCGCATCAGCCACGACCATCAGCCGATAGGCAGCCATCAACTAAGCGGAAGCCTTCAGTCAGCGATAACAAGTCGGCATTGACTGTTGTTGCTAAGCCCTAGCGATTGTATTTTTAGATGCCTGAGCTCCCTGAGGTTGAAACCACCTTACGTGGTATTGAGCCCTATTTAAAAAACGCGACCATTAGCGATATAGTGGTTCGCAACGCATCCCTTAGATGGCCCGTGCCGGTCAAGCAATTGTCGACCTTAGTCGGCCAGAAAATAATTGGTGCCGAGCGCCGAGCCAAGTATATTTTCATACACACCAAACTCGGCTCAATTCTGCTGCATTTGGGCATGTCGGGCAGTATCCGTGTGCTCGAAATTGGGGCAGAGGTGGGTAAGCACGATCACTTGGATATTAATTTGAACGGCAGAACTATCATTCGGCTTAATGATCCGCGCCGTTTTGGTTGTTGTTTGCTTGCGCATGAGCCAATAAATGAACATAAACTGATCGCCAAGCTTGGCCCCGAACCACTAAGCAGTGGCTTTGATGGCGAGGTCTTATTTAAACGGTCGCGCGGCCGCTCGATTGCGGTTAAAAATCTCATCATGGACGGTAATATTGTAGTTGGAGTGGGTAATATTTACGCATGTGAATCACTGTTTATTGCGGGTATTAGACCAACCTTAGCCGCTAAAAGATTAAGCCGACAACGCTATAATAAACTCGCGCAAACGATAAAAATCGTCCTTGCGAACGCGATTCACGCTGGTGGTACAACACTCAATGACTTCACCCAAACTGATGGGAAGCCTGGTTATTTCAAACAGGAATTGCAGGTATATGGGCGTGCTGGAGAAGCATGTAATGATTGTGGGTGCAAAATAAAGTCCCAGTTTGTTGGCCAGCGAAATACCTTTTATTGCCCGAGTTGCCAAATATTTTAACCGGATTCGGGCTTAATATTAAGTAGCGCAGTCTGCTTGAGAGCATCAAGTGGGTCTAAATAAGTCTTCGCCTAAGCTATTGTTCGAAACACTGCACTAGGAGTTCTATTTCTTCTCTCGTATTGTAGATATGCGGCGAGAATCGTAGGCCTAAGGCTCGAGCGTCATATTGAACGCCGATTTGGTCTAAGTTTTGTTCAATGATGCAGCGATTTTTAGGGTTTACTACTAAGGTGCCACCCCTTGGTTCACCCTGCTTAGGCGAAACCATCGCATCTGGACGTATTGAGGCGCTTAGCATATCGATCAATGTTTGGTTGTGCTGTTGAATATTGCTTACCCCAAACTGATCAATAAGTTTGATACTATTTGCCGCCACCACATACGGACTGACTGATGGCGTTCCGCCCCAAAATCGTGCGCTGTCATTTGCATACTCAAAGTTATTAATGTCAAATTCGAATGGATTATTGTGTGAAAACCAACCTACATCTATCGGTTGCAGTTGCTCTAAAAGATCTTCATTTATCCATAAATAGCCTGCGCCGGGCCCGCCACAAAGCCATTTAATGCAAGACCCCACAACCACGTCGCTATTCCATTTCTTAAAGTCGATTGGCACTATGCCAGCGGATTGCGCTATATCTACGATAGACAATATATCGCGGTTACGGGCTAGCTCACATATTTGTTGAACAGGAGATCGTTTGCTGGTTGCGTATTGCACGTGTGTGATAAATACACAATGCACGTCATCGGTTAATGCCTGATCCCATGTGTCTATGTTTTGAACGTCAGCATTGACCGGCAGCACCCTCAACTGGTATCCCATAGACTGAGCCTGCTGTAGTACAAACCCAGCAGACGGGAAGTCACTTTCACACATTAAAATCACATTTTTACTATTCGACTTTGGTAGCGATTGGACCACCTTAACTAAGCCGCTAGAGATGTTGCTCTGTGGGCAAAAGGTGTTGGGCTTGGCGTTAAACAGGCTAGAAAGCGCCTGACGAAAGTCGTCGATGGCAGCCAACCAGTGATTCCAAATATCGTGACCGTCGCTTTCCCAGTGCGAGAAGAAACTATCTTGCATCGCTTGCTTCGCATTTAGCGGCATGCGGCCAACGGAATGACTGAGCAAGTAAATGTTTTTACTAGGGGCGAATAGTTTGTCTTGTGTTATAGGCATAAGTGCTTAATATTTAATTTTACCGCGACTGACTTACACGCAGTTTTTTATTAAATTCATGTCGTGGAAGCGAGACTTAATACCGCTCACATTCGCAGCATTGCGAAGGTCGCATAGGTGTTTAAGACTCTTTAATAGAACCGGCAGGGGTGGGCCGCTGGCCGTTAGGTCAGACCTATTGTCCATTCCGGCTTGCGCGCTTGGTTTTTCAATAAATTTATTAACCAACATATCATGGTGCTGAGAGGCGATTTTTGCGTGCATCTCACACACTTCTATAAATAATTTGGCATTACGTTGGAACCAAGGCTTAGTATGGTGTTGCTCGTGCGCTTCGAGAAATAAATTTAGCAAACTATTGCGGCGCATACAGTCACGTAAAATCAGTTGATCTGAAGGGTGCATGAATAAAAATTTCTCAACCAGAATCTGCGAATAGTAGGGGTCTTCTGCTTGGCATAATCCAAGCAGTAGATCGATCACATTTATCCCAGCAAAATCACCTGCGTTTGCTCCACGGTAATTGGTAGGCCCCACCTTATAAGGCTTGAAGTAGGGCCTGACAGAATAGAAAAAACGATCAGTGTCGAGCTTATTAAATAAATGGGCGTTGATGGACACCATGTCCTGCAGTGCTCGTTTCGCATTCTCAAGAAGGTCGCTTGTAACCGGGTGAGATATGCCCAGAGGAAGGCAATGCAGCAGTGCTTCAGAAGCACGTATTAAGGCGAAAACACCGCGCGAATTATATTCTAGGAAGAGCGATTCATCTTGCAGGCTTGTGAAGGTTTTAAACAGCCCGTCAACAGCATGATTGTGGGTCTCCTGATGTGCCGAAGCAAAGCGTGGAACCACTCCTAAAGTAGCGCCTAAGTGCATGGCCAACGCTGATGCGTCTTTCAGTGAGGATTCAGTCTCTAGTTCAGGGCCACCAATTTCGTGACGACGACAAGCCGCCATAAAAAAACCAACGTTGCCGAGTAGATTGTAACCATTGTCATATCCCTCATCGGTATTGCCTTCTTCTAGTAAAGCGCTAATGAACTGATTACCCTGGGTCAGTAGCTGCTGCTTATATTCATGACCAATACCGCAAACATTTTCCCTTTGCTCTTGCTCGAAATAAAGGTTCTCTAGAATAGTATTGATTTCCTTGAAGTCATTGCGTATCCAGTGGCCAAAGGCCTGTGCGTTGTGTGTGCTCATAGGGTGTGCTGAGAATTGCGATAGATTTAAAGATTCAAGATTCAGCTTAACAGAGCTACAGCTTGAGAGTGAGCGATAACATTAGTTTTTTGATAAGTTCGATCACCCTAAATTCGGAGATGCCTTGCACACAAATAAATAGAAATTCTGACTCGGCCTTACAAAACGAAGACGTGAGGGCCCTTCGGCCCAGGGAAACCTCGGTACCTCCCAGTGTGGGGGGGAGGAGTAAACAAAGAGATCCTTCAGCCCGGGAATCTCAGATTCCGTGCTTAATAAGCTGCCCTAGCCTCCAGCAGTAAGCAGCGCTGGTAGTTCGAAGTAGGTCACCGCCCCCATATAAATACTTGCTAGGATCAAGCCAATACCCCAAACAAACATCCAGAGTTGCCGGCCACGCTTACCCATATAGGTCAAGGCAAAGCCGACAAAAACGCCTAGTACTGCGGTTAATAGCAACATGTCATCGCTAGCATGTTGAGCTAGTTTATAACCTTCTAAGGTTTGATCGTCTTTATATCGCAAGTGAAGCAGCCATAGGTCTTTGCAGGTAGCAATAAAAATTAGCAGGTATCACCAATGGCTAATCCTTGGTTCGCATGGTGCAAAACTCTTCAGCAGAGCTGGGATGAATGCCCACCGTTGCGTCGAAGTCTGATTTTTTTGCGCCGGCTTTAATCGCGATGGCAATGCCTTGCATGATTTCTGCGCAGTCTGCGCCTACCATATGCGCCCCAATCACCTTATCACTGTCGGCGTCGACGATGAGCTTCATCAAAGTACGCTCTGTGTTTTCAGTCAATGTGTGCTTAAGGATTTTGAATTCGGATGAGTAAGTGTCGACGTTCGTGTACTGTGCTCTGGCATCGTGTTCGCTGAGGCCAACCGATGCAACTGGCGGCTGCGAAAACACAGCGGACGGTACATTTTGGTGATCGGCGGTTCGAAGCACATTGCCAAACACGGTGTCTGCAAAGGCATGCCCTTCCATTGTGGCAACTGGAGTCAGTGCAATACGGTCGGTGACGTCGCCAACCGCGTATATGTTTGCAACGCTCGTCTGGGATTGTTGATTGACCGCTATCTGACCTTTACTGCCAAGTTCAACGCCGACCTCGGTTAACCCTAAACCTTCAACATTGGGTATTCGCCCGGTGGCAAACAATACGCAGTCAACGGTGATTTGTGAACCGTCAGTAAGGCTTACGATTCGCTGCCCAGCTTCATTCTTAGTGATTTTGGTGACATTGGTTTCTAGCTTTAGATCGACCCCCTTCTTGCGAATTTCATTGGCCAAATGATGTCGAACTGTCTCATCGAAACCACGTAATATTTGTGGGCCACGATAGGCCAAACTGGTGTTGATTTCTAAGCCATTAAATATGCCTGCAAACTCAACCGCAATATATCCGCCGCCGACCACCAATGCCGAATTTGGTTTGTCCGTTAGGTGAAATACTTCGTTTGAGGATATGGCGTGTTCTATTCCTGGGATCTCCGGTGAATATGGAGTTCCGCCAGTGGCGATGAGTATCTTTTCAGCACTTAGGCGATGTTGCTCTTTGCCTTCATTGTCGCGAACAATGACGGTGTTGGCGTCAACTAAGCCCGCGGTTCCATACAATATTTCAACACCTGCATTGCTAAGCAAATTCTCGTATATTTTATTCAGGCGATCTATTTCTGTGTCTTTATTTTGAATCAGGGTTGACCAGTCAAAGCCTTTCACCTCAGTGGTCCAACCAAAGTGCTTGCTGTCTTCAAACTCTTCAGCAAAGTGTGCTGCGTAAACCATTAATTTTTTAGGGACACAACCTCGAATAACGCAGGTGCCGCCGTAGCGATATTCTTCACAAATGGCAACACTAGCCCCATGACTAGCAGCAATTCTAGCTGCTCTCACACCGCCTGACCCGCCGCCGATGACAACTAAATCATATTTATTCATTTCAATTTCCTCAACACGCTATCTGACAGTTTCATAATATTCTTTGTAGCGAAGTCTAAACCACGCTGATGAAAATCTAGACATAAAAAAGCTCTTTCCGAGGAAAGAGCCATAAATAATAAATTTAAACTAACTATTGGAGATAATAAGCATTCACTAGCATGTTTTGGCAAACAGCCTGGCATGGATGTGTTTCTACACTGCCAGCTGATGCTTCATTTTCTCCATTGCACGTTTTTCAATCTGTCGAATACGCTCAGCCGAGACATTGTACTCGCTGGCAAGCTCATGCAATGTGGCTTTATCCTCAGACAACCAGCGACGTTGTACGATCTCTTTGCTGCGATCGTCTAATTCGCTAATCGCGCTCAACAATGAAGATTGATTGTTATCGGTGGTCTGCGTGGCAATCGCTAATTCTTCTGGGTTATAACGCATGTCCGGAAGATAGGCGGAAGGGCTAGTGCTGAACTCATCATCACTATTATCTGTTCCATCAAAGGCTACGTCATTGGATGTCATGCGTTGCTCCATCTCGCGGACGGCCTTTATTGGCACATCCAGATTTTCAGCGAGGTCCAGCGTTTCTTGCTCAGTCATTGTATTTAATGATTTGCGAGATTTACGAAGGTTGAAGAACAGTTTGCGTTGAGCTTTGGTAGTCGCAACTTTTACGATCTTCCAGTTTTTCAACACATATTCATAGATTTCAGCTTTAATCCAATGCACAGCATAGGAAACCAAGCGAATACCACGATCAGGATCGAAATTTTTAACAGCTTTCATCAAACCGATATTTCCTTCTTGGATTAAATCAGCAACCGGCAAACCGTAACCAGTGAAGCCCTTCGCAACATGTACTACATGGCGAAGTTGAGAAACCACAAGTTCACGGGCTGCTTCAACGTCGTCTTCGTCACGAAATCGACGTGCTAAGCTTGCTTCCTTTTCAATTGTGAGCACGGGTGCGCTGTTCGCAACCTGTAGAAAGTTTGCGAGACTTGCTTCTCCGTAAAGAGATACCGCATAGGGTTTTTTAGTCATAAAATTCTCCTCTAATAAGTAGGGGCTATTACCACGAAAACATCAGGTAATTAACAGGTAAGCCGAGGATTACCTGTTTTGATAAGTTCATTTTAGCACTCAGCAGGGAAGAGTGCTAATAAATTTAATTTAATGTTAAATAATTTTGTTTTAATAACAAAAAGTTATTAAAAAGTCTCAAGTAGACCGTATTTTAACGTATAGCGGCTAAATTGATATGAACCTAAAGGTTTTGGTGATTAGTACCTCCTTATAGGACCTTGAATAGGCTGCATTCCTTACAATATCTATTGCGGCTTAATTTTCCATAGGTGTTGTGTCACAGACCATTGTGCCGCCAGCCAACCGAGAACACCGCCAATTAATATGATTGTGAGTATTTCAGTTGTGCTGAGGGCGTAGAGTAAAGACTCTTTTTGGTATAAATTCGCCAAGCTGGAGAGCGGCTCTTCAATCAGTTTGCTGGCTAATGACATCAGGAGTAGTGTCACTATTGCGCCAAACGCACCAAATAGTAGGCCGTAATAAAGAAACGGTCGTCTTACAAAGGCGTTGCTGCCACCGACTAATCTAGTGATTTCTATTTCTTGGCGACGATTTAGGATGAGCAGTTTAATTGTGTTGCTGACAATTAATATTAGGGCGATTGCAAGCAAGGCGCTGAGTAGAGTCGCGATACGCACAGCGCTACCTAAAATGGCGTTAAAGCGGTCTGTCCAATCTAGGTCTAGACGAATGCTGTCAATGCCGTCAATCGCAGCTAGTTCCTGTTTTAGCTTTAGTAGGGCCTCTGAACTAATATTTTCGGAGTTTGGCATCACCACAACCGATGCAGGCAATGGGTTTTCATCGAGGAAGTCAATTTCAAATCCAATTGCCGACATGCTGCGAAACTCGTCTAAAGCTTGTTTAGGCGTAATCAATTCCGCTAATTCGATGACGGGGTGGAGTCTTAGTTCTTCGAAGATAAGCTGAGATTCAGCGGCAGGCAGATTGGTTTGCATGAAGATAGAGATTTGCGGCCGACCTTGCCAATCACCACTTAAAGACTGGGCACTTTTAATGGCGACATAGAGTGCGCAAGGTAATAACAAGGTAATAGCAATCACAAGGATTGTATTGATGGATGGCATTGGGGTGCGACGCATCGACCCGAGACTAGCAAATAGCACTTGCAGGTGACGACCTAAATAGCTTTTCACGATTTGAATCTGCTGCACTATTGTGTATGAGATAGGGTGTCAACCCGTGTGTCGTGTTGCACGGCTTGCGTTTGTTTCACAATCTCACCGTTCTCCAATACAATAGTCCGCTTGCCGAGACGCTCCACCTGTCGTATATCGTGAGTTGCGATCAACACGGTTACGCCTACTTGATTGAAATCAGAAAAAATATCGATAATGTCCTCTGACAAGGCTTCATCCAAGTTACCGGTGGGCTCATCTGCTAGCAATATACTAGGTCGATTGATAACTGCCCGCGCGATGCCCACTCGTTGCTGTTCTCCGCCGGACAGGGTAATAGGAAATGCTTGCTCCTTGCCAGAAAGGCCAACCTTGCCGAGCGCCGCGCGCACCCGTTTGCGAATCTCCTCATGCGACATACCTGTCACAATAAGTGGTAGGGCCACATTATCGAATACGGATCTATCGTAGAGCAATTTGTGATCCTGAAAAATCACGCCTATCTCTCTGCGCAATGCGGGTATTTGCGAATCGCGAAGTTTATTCAAAGTTTGATTATCAACGATAATCTGCCCTGTGCTTACGCGTTCTATCAATGTTATCAACTTGAATAGAGTGCTTTTACCCGCACCAGAATGACCCAACACGAAGGCCATTTCGCCCGACTCTAATTCAAAACTAAGATTTTTGAGTGCCTGGTGGCCATTTTGATAGGTCTTCGAAACCCCATTTAATTTAATCATTGTTAGAGTGAATAGCTAATCTGCTTAGACTAGGTCCGCAGAGGCGGGGACTAGTGCGTTGGCAAATTCGGTGGCACTAAATACCTTTAAATCTGCGAAACTTTCTCCGACTCCGATAAAACGAATCGGCAGCTTATATTTTTCGGTCAAAGCGATTGCCACTCCGCCTTTTGCTGAACCATCTAACTTAGTCAAACACAGGCTCGAGACACCGACGACTTTCTGAAAATGCTCTAGCTGAGACAAAGCATTCTGCCCCGTGCCAGCGTCCAGCACCTGAATGACTTCATGCGGCGTATTCGGTTGAATTTTCTGTAATACACGATTAATCTTCTTCAATTGCTCCATTAAATCACTCTGGGTGTGTAGGCGACCTGCAGTGTCTATTATGAGAACGTCAACTTCGCGAGCCTTGGCGGATGTCAGGGCGTCGTGCGCCACCGCTGCAGCATCAGCTCCATGGCCTTGTGTGATTACCGTCATGTCCAAGCGTTGCCCCCACTCTTGCAGTTGTTCGACAGCCGCCGCCCGGAAGGTGTCGGCTGCGGCTAACATTACTGTTTTGCCTTGCTGCTTTAAGTAGTGCGCAATTTTTGCGGTGGTAGTGGTTTTACCAACGCCATTTACGCCGACCATTATGATGACATAAGGTTGCTTATCCATGTTCCATGGCTGCTCTGCGACCTTCAACATCTCAGAAACTTGTGAGCGCAATCCTGCCATTACCCCATTGGCATCTCGGATCCTATCAGACTTTACTCGGTCTCGTAATTGGTCAACTAATTTAAGGCTCGCTTCAATTCCAATATCGCTACTTATCAGCGTGTCTTCTAAATCATCAAATAGCTCGTCGTCTAGGTTGAATGAGCCTTTGAATACATTAGAGATTTTGCTCATTAGGCCGTTACGGGTCGGCGCTAAACCCTGCTCCACTGAGCACTCGCTACTTACCGATGGTGCAATGTCGTGGGCATCAAGCTGAGTTTGTGTAGGCTTGTCAGTTAATGCTGGCTTGGAAATTCCAGAAGTCGGAGTGATAGTTTCATTGGTTTCAATACTATCAGTATGCTGCGAATCAGCAATTTTTCCGCGGCCAAACAGTTTTGACAGTCGAGATACTTTCTTTACAGGCAAATTTTGAAGGTTCGAGCTTTCACTTTCGGTTCTAGCGCCGTCTGAATTGTTGTTGTCGGAATTATCGGAAGAAGTCATTTAGATCTACTGAATGCGTTGCTCGAATACGAGCAGCGCTTAGGTTGTGCTGCTCGCTTGTCTGTGGTCTCAAATATTAAATAAGCTGGTGGCTTTCAATTGCTAATAAGGCTCTAACAATTCTGATAGCGAATTTGCTATATTGTAGGGATTGCCAAAGAAATCACAATGAGCAAGCACATTAAATCAAACTCAATTCGCATAATAGCGGGAAAATGGCGCGGAAGACGTTTGCCTGTACTCGAAGCACAGGGCTTAAGGCCTACCACCGACCGTGTCCGTGAAACTCTATTCAGCTGGCTAATGCATGATGTGGCGGGTTCGCGCTGCCTTGACGTCTTCGCTGGATCTGGTGCCCTAGGCTTGGAAAGCCTGTCACGGGGCGCTCAACAGGCACACTTTTTCGAATCCAATTCGGCGGCTGCTAATAATATCAATCGCAGCATCGACACCTTACAGCCTGAATTACATGGCGCTAGTGCTAAAGTTTTTACTGGCGATGCGCTGAAGCTTTTATCCGCGATTGCAGCCGATCCTTTTGATATCGTATTTTTAGACCCTCCATTTAAAGCGGATGTCATTCAACAATGCGTAGAGCTGCTTGAGAATAACCGGTGGTTGTCTGAGACCGCACTGGTTTATTTGGAATATGATAAGCAACGCGATTTTGTTATGCAGCCTCACTGGAAGCTTTACCGCCAGGGTGAAACGGTTCAGAGCAAGTATCAGCTCTATCACCGATAGCGCCTATCCGAGTATTTGTTGCTGTATACTTAGCTGCCGATTTACTGGTGGTATCAGTAGTGCTCTAGCTAGTTGCAAAAAACTCTAGTCAGTTCCTTCCTGAACCAACTGAAATATTGACAGTTTGTATGCGCAAAATAGCAATTTACCCAGGCACTTTTGATCCCATCACCAATGGGCATTTAGATTTAGTGACTCGGGCAACCCAAATTTTTGATGAAGTGATTATCGCTGTGTCCGATAATCCACGCAAAAACCCACTATTTAACATCAGTGAGCGTATGGATATGGTGCGTGATGCGGTAGCGCATATGCCGAATGTAGGCATTGATAGCTTTGACGATTTGTTGGTGAATTTCGTGCGTCGCAAGGATGCTAAGTTCATTATTCGTGGCTTGCGCGCAGTATCTGACTTTGAATATGAGTTCCAACTAGCGTCTGCTAATCGTCGCCTTGATAAGAACGTAGAGACCATCTTTCTGACTCCGTCAGAAGCTAATTATTTTATTTCATCATCCTTAGTTAGAGAGATTTCATATTATGATGGCGATGTTTCAAGCTTTGTCCCAGACTCGGTGAGGAAGTCGCTAGGCGCTAAATGGACCGAAGTTAATAAATCTGATAGATAGCGCTTGCCGAACCAACTGACTCCTTCATTTTATAATTGAGTTGCTATGGCGCTTTATATAACAGATCAGTGCATCAATTGTGATGTCTGTGAGCCAGAATGCCCGAATGACGCTATTTACCAGGGTGAGCTAATCTTTGAAATAGAAGCTGATAAGTGCACTGAGTGTGTGGGCCACTTTGAACAAGAGCAATGTATTGTAGTTTGCCCTGTTGATTGTATTTTTTTTGATCAGAATCATCCAGAGAAATTCCCTGAGCTAGGATCAAAATATACTCGTTTAACCGGCTTAGACTTTAATTTCGAGAATTTTGAAGCACATTTTCAAAATAAATTAGCGACTAAAAATCCGGAGTTGTAATAGCCCCTAAGTCAAACAATCTCCGATTCCAACTTAACAGTTCTGTTAGCTATCCTTCTTCTCTAACACTTCTTGGACTGACGTCGGAGATTTTTGTGCCTTCTTAATGCTTGAGTGACTCATGCTAAGCCAGAACGAGGCGACCTTTTCTCGATAGCCTTCTTTTCGTAATCGTACAACTCGATATTTCCGTTGGTGACTGTCCTCTTTCCACCAAACCGTTGCAGGAGTCACGCCAAGTATACTTCCATCTTCATCGCTGATGATTTCTGCCCCGGCCGGAGAAGACACAATTCTTGCCGCGCCATAGTGTGATGCGCAGGCGCTCAGTGTTAGGCAGAAAAAAATGATAATAAGACGATACATAGTTCTTAGTTTAATAGTTAAATGCGCTTGTGAGTGATTATATAACATCTAATCAATCTAGCTAGCGTGTCTGTTGTTACGGCTTAAACGGTAAAATAATATCATACAATCTGTTTTTTATTCATCAGACCAAAGCCGTCTAATTATTTGCGTTTCAGGGAGGTGAAGCAAGCGTAGGTACTGGTCTTGATCTGTGCTGACGGGGGGCTAGTTAAGAGGCTAAAACTTGGACTTATGTTCCCAATATAAAATCTCTGCTGTTGTCTTTGGTTTTACGGTACTGCGCTTTTTCTGCAGTGCACCAGTGTGCACGAGTAATTCAGCTAGCCGAGTCTGCAGTTGATGGGATTGTGCATGCTGGGTTTGCAAAACTGCTTCAGACGTTTGCATTTGTGTGAGTCTGATTCCAACGCTATCAGATGCTTTATAAATACGTTTCACGCTTTCTAGTCTGCGTCGCAATCGAGCTTGACTGTCACGTACATAAGTCTCCAAGGGCGTCATTAAAGCGCCACTCCAGTCATTCGCATCGCGCAGGGCCCGACTAAATATTTTTCTCGATGCACCGCAAACGGACTCGTTAAAACGATTAGTAATCGTCATCTGTTCGCGAAAAAACAAAGTCTTAGTTTCTTTTAGGTGACTGTATTCTTGTTCAAGCCGACTGATCTCCGATTTAAACACATCTAAGCGTAACCGCCTGACTTGCAGTTCTGAATTATCCTGCCTCTGGCGAAACTCATTAGCAATGCTCTCAGAGGATACCGTCATTTCATTGGCTTGGCTGATGGCTTGATCTAAGTGGCAATTCAGTTTTTCAAAGTACTTGGAAATAATTCTTTGTAGGGTAATTGAGGTAGCACACCTAGTCATATTACGCTTGGTGACAACAATTAATTTCTCGAGGCGTGTATCGCTTAATAGTCTGGCCAGCCGAGCTCCGTCTTTGTCGTATCTGTCTTGCATTTCTTGGTAACGTTGCATTTCATACTCTAAGACCGCTTTCTCGGTTTTAGCCTTGGTCATAATATGCGAAATAACGTCGTCGTTTTTGCGACTTACTTGCTGCAACTCAGCGATATGAGTTTTAGTTTCGCTTAAGCGGTTATTCAAAATGGAGTTTGATGTGGTGATGATGTCGCCTAAGGCTGCTTGTATTTTATTGACCACGATTTGCCTTTTTTCAGGCACTAAGCGTTCAGCGATAGCGTTTTCCAATTCAGTGATTCGACTACGCTTGAAAAGCTCGGGGTCATTATTCAACCGTCCGAGTAAGCCTTTTTGCGCTGACACTGGAAATATGTTCTCGGGTTCTAAGTGCAGGGTTTTTGCGGTTTGCCAAACCTGCCTGTCTATTTCTTTGTCAATTTCTTCGTCGCTACGAATTCCATCCCATAGCGCATCGATCTTATTCAGAGCAACGAGCTTTCGCAAAGGTCTTCTGGCTGGCTTAGCGCTACCATCATCAAGTCTCATGGCAACATCGCTATTGGTCTGGCCGCCAAGATGCTCCTTCCAAAGTTCGAGATCCGTCGCAGTCACCCCAGTTTCATGAGATAGAATGAAAACCACAGTATGTGCCGTGGCGAGTTGATTGATCGTTAGCTCCGGTTCTGCCCCAATCGCATTCAATCCAGGGGTATCCAGTATAACTAAGCCTTGTTCCAGCAGAGGGTGTGGGAGGTTGATGATTGCGTGTCGCCAACTCGGAATTTCGACTTCGTCATATTCGTTGATCGGCAGGCCGATATCGGCGCTGCCGTTTTGCAGCAAGCTAAACCGAAGCTTTTCAGCATAAGCCTTACTAACTAACTTGCTGTCAGTCATGCCTTTCAGGGCTTCTGCTAGACCGTCGGCGTCTTCAGGATCAAATTCAATTTCGGTCCATTGATCGGTATCCTTTTTGAGCTCAAATAGAGGAGTTGGCTTAGCTCTTGATTCAATCGGTAGTAAACGAATAGAACAGGGTCTTTTCGGGTCATACAGTAATTCTGTCGGGCACATGGTGGTGCGACCAGTTCCTGATGGCAAGATGCGTTGTTTGTAGTCCCCGAAAAACAGGGTATTAATCATCTCGGATTTGCCACGAGAAAATTCGGCGACAAATGCGATCGATAAATTATCATCAGCCAGAGCCCCTAATACTGCTTCAAACTGCCGATGAGTATGCAGGTCAATAATCCTATTGTCCTTTAGAAATACACTAAGTTCCGCAATGGTATCGCTCAGCTGCGAGCGCCATTCGGAGTAATTGCTAATTTCTTCTTTTAGGGCTTTATCGGTCATTAACTGGCGATTATGACTATTCTATCTATCTAATGATAGTAGTGAAATTGTTTAGACATAACTTTCATCATAGCGATAATTCAACAATTGACAGAAAAGTTTCAAATTCGTATTTCAAATAATACTGTCTAAGGATTTGATAATTATCAGCTATTTTAATTATTGGCGCTTGGGTTGACTTGCTAATCGTCGCCGAGATATCGGACAGTCATCAAATTCTAACCAATAACTAATCAAAGCCCATTTAGTTAGGCTATTGGTTATAATCCGACACCAAGAAGAAATATCATGTAACAACCGTATA
>CAWUWF010000045.1:0-7655 GCA_963925935.1 uncultured Arenicella sp.
TCGTCAGATCTTCCAGCTAAAAATGCCTGCAACCCACTGGCCCCAAGCAGAGAGTTCCTGGACCTAAGGTTTGGCCAGATACCCTCTTGCAGTCGAGGCATAGCCAGAACTTGAACATTAGCCTATGGGCTGGTGGTGGCGTTCTTTGTTACTTTGTTTTTGGTGCCCGCACTGCTGATTATCGGAAATAACTTCACACTATGGCGTAGAGTGGCGTTCGCAAGGGTCAAGCGCAAAATCACAGATCGTGGTTCTGCCGCAAATCGAACAGGCCTCTGAGTAGCGTCTGCATAAGTTTCGTTTAGAAAAGCTCGGTTTTGACCGAGCTTTTTTTTGCATTACATAATTCGGCTTGAACCAAACCTTGACTATCGCTAGGCTAGCATGCAACTTAAAATACAAAGCACCGCGATAAATCTTACGCTTAGCGAAGAATCTAATCGAGTTGCCTAATAATAATGTGGAGAAACGATAGATGATTGCAAAAACAGTTAAATGGGCCTTGCTGGCACTGGCCTTGGGTGCTCTTGTGTTTTTGGTATTTGGCCCAGCGCAAGTAGAGAAGGGCTTGAATTTCGTAGAACCGCATTCGGATTATCAGATTTCTGAGCAAGCCCAAGAACTGCACGACTCGCTAATTATCGGGGATTGGCATGCGGATAGCGCACTTTGGAAACGTGACCTAGCGGACTATGGCTCGCGTGGTCATGTTGATATTCCGCGCCTGCAAAAGGGTAACGTGGCGCTGCAAATGTTCACCACAGTGACTAAGTCGCCGAGAGGCCAAAACTATGAAGAAAATGAGACTGCTGCGCGCGACAACATTACTACTCTGGTGCTGGCTCAGTTATGGCCGAGAGCCACTTGGAGTAGCCTAACGGCTCGAGCGGTTTTTCAGGCGCAGAAGATGCATGATTTAGCCCAACGAGAGCCGAATAACGTTCGCCTTATTAAATCTCAATCAGACCTGGCTCAGTTTGCCAGCGACCGGCAAAATAATTCTACCTTGGTCGGTGGTCTAATCGGAACCGAAGGCTCTCATGCCTTAGATGGCAAACTTGAGAACATTCAATTGTTGTTTGACAATGGTTTTCGAATGATGAGCTTACAGCATTTTTTCGACAATAAGTTAGGCGGGTCCTTGCACGGAGTTAGCCAGGCCGGCTTAACTGATTTTGGCCGCCAGGCAGTAGCAGAAATGCAGCGTCTAGGCATCATTATTGATGTGGCACATTCGTCTGAAAGTGTCGTCGAAGGCGTGTTGCAGCTGAGTTCTCGTGGTTTAGTGGTCAGCCATACTGGCTTTAAGGGCTATTGTGATTCACCACGTAACATCAGCGATAGCCTAATGCAGAGTATTGCCAGCAATGGTGGTTTGATCGCAGTAGGCTATTGGGAAGGCGCGATATGTGGCACTAGCCCTGCGCAGATTGCCGGTGCGATTGCCTACGGGATCCAATTGGTAGGCGCCGACCACGTCGCATTAGGGTCAGATTTTGATGGCTCAGTGACCACCGCTTTGGACACCAGTGAACTGGTCGCCATTACCCAGGCATTATTAGACCTTGGCGTGGACACCGTCGATATTCGCAAAGTGATGGGCGCTAACATGCAGCAGTTCTTAGCCAAGCAACTTCCTGCATAATTAGCTTAGTTATACTTGATTAGAAGCGCATTAATACAAGATGCACATGAAACTAAGTGGTTTTGCACACTTATTTCATCCTATAAATGATTTGTCATAGTTAATGACATAAAGTTGCTGACAGACGCTATGTTGCGTGTAAAATACGGCACATCCTGAAATAGTTACTACCGATATACCCTTATGAATAATTTATTTTCAGCTGAAGATCTCGAATTTCAGCAAGAAGTTCGCAGCTTTTTTAAAGAGCAATTTACCGATGACCTACACGAGCGCGTGCGTCTTGGTAATGATTCTAAAAATGTCGCTGTCGAATGGCAAACCAAGCTCTATAAAAAGGGCTGGGTGGCGCTGGACTGGCCCAAAGAATTGGGTGGTACAGGCTGGAACGCTGTACAGAAATTTATCTACGAAAATGAGCGTTGCCTTGCCGGTGCGCCCGACGTAGTGCCATTTGGCTTAAAAATGGTTGGCCCAGTCATTTACACCTTTGGTAATGACGAGCAGAAGGCAAAATTTCTACCGCGCATTCTCAATAGCGAAGACTGGTGGTGCCAGGGTTACTCAGAAACCGGTGCTGGTTCTGATCTAGCCGCATTACAAACTAAAGCGGTTAAAGACGGCGATGATTATATTATCAACGGCGCAAAAGTTTGGACAACCTACGCCCAACACGCCGACTGGATTTTTTGTCTAGTCCGTACCGGCACCTTCGATAAACGTCAGCAGGGCATTAGCTTTATCCTGATAGACATGAAGTCAGAAGGCATTCAGGTTAATCCAATTCCAACCATTGATGGCAAACATACCTTGAATGAAGTTGTGTTTGACAACGTAAGAGTGCCTGCAGTCAACATGATCGGCGGCGAGAACCAAGGTTGGACTTATGCCAAAGCCTTACTTGCCCACGAACGTACATCAATTGCCGGTGTCGCCGACAGCAAGCGCTGGTTGAATGACATAAAGGCATTAGCCAAAGAGCAGACCAATGCCGATGGTCGATTGATTGACGACCCGCAATATCAAAATCGTTTATCTGAAATTGAGATCGAATTAAAGGCGCTTGAATATACTGAGTTGCGCGTAATCGCGTCAATGGCAACAGGCGGTACGCCAGGCCCAGAATCTTCTCTCCTGAAAATCAAAGGCACTGAAATCCAACAACTGTTACAAGAATTGAGAATGGCAACCATTGGTGGTTATTCAGGTTCGTTAACCAATAAAGATTTCAGCAGTGAACTACAAAAAAGTGGTTCGCTAGCGCGCCTTGGTTATATGTATGGTCGTGCCGCTACCATTTATGGTGGTTCTAATGAAGTACAGCGCAATGTCATTGCCAAAGCGGTGCTTGGCCTTTAGGCCCTTTGTCAGCGACGTAAATCGCGACATCTAATTGCACCATCCAATCTCAGTAATGAATTGCAGCACTAAGAAATATCTTAAGAGACAATAATGAATTTTGAATTTAATGAAGAGCAGAAAATGCTCAAAGAAAGCATGCAGCGTTGGTTTCAAGACAACTACAGTTTTGATCAACGTCAGGTAATCGCACAAAGCAATGATGGCTTTAGCCGTGACAATTGGCAAACCTTTGCTGAACTGGGCTGGTTGTCCATTCCATTTTCTGAAACCCATGGAGGCTTCGGTGGCACGGTCATTGATATTGCCGCGATGATGGAGGAGTTTGGTAAAGCATTGGTGATCGAACCCGCTATTTCAACCTTGGTGTTATTTGGCGGCTTATTAGAGTCCAGCAGCAACACCGCAGTGGCTGCAGACCTAATCCCAAAAATTATCGAAGGCAGTGTGCTTGGCGCGCTAGCCAGTTTTGAACCACAGGCGCGATATGACCTTAGTAATATCGCAACAACGGCGGTAAAGGATGGTGATAATTACCTTCTCAACGGTCAAAAATCCTTAGCTTTGGGTGGCGCTCACGCAGACTATTTTATTGTTAGTGCCAGAACCAGTGGCGCAGTGACCGACGACGCGGGGATCAGTTTATTTTTGCTGAAAAGCGATGCCGCCGGCCTTAAGGTTGACAGGCATCAATTAATGGACGGCCAACATGTAGCCGATCTAAGCCTAGAAAACGTAAGCGTTTCGGCCGACATGTTGCTCAGTGAATTGGATGCGGCTTACTCAATGCTTGACAACGTGCTACAAAGAATGAACGTTGCGGTCAGCGCAGAAGCGCTTGGTATTATGCAAAAGCTAAATACCACCACCGTTGAATATACTAAAACTCGCAAGCAATTTGGCGTACAGATTAGTAGCTTTCAAGCATTGCAACATCGCATGGTCGACACATTTATGGCCGCCGAACAAACCAAATCAATGCTCTACGGCGCTTTGTGCGAGCTAACTGATGGCGTTACCAGCGCAACTGATGCCAAGGCTACCGTCAATGGCTTGAGAACCATTGTCGCCAAGTACGGTAAGTTAGTGGGTGATGAATCTATTCAAATGCATGGCGGCATGGGCATGACTGACGAGCTAGACGTTGGGCATTACGTCAAACGATTGATGATGATTAATTTGTTATTCGGCGATAAAGACTTTTTCCAAAAACAATACAATCAATTGGCTTACGCATAGGCTCATTCAACGCGTTTAGATTACTTCTTTAAATCCAGTTTTAGGTGCGGTAATGACCAAATCAATTGATCAAATCAATAATGTACTCATTGTTGGTGCCGGCACCCTGGGTATGCGCATTGCATTACGCTGCGCGTTAGACGGCTATCAGGTGAAGATGTTTGACATCAATCCTGATCAGCTGACAATCGCACAAGACATGCAAGCCCATCTAAGCGCTGACTTTTTGCGCAAAGGCATGATTACCCAAGAGATGATGGAACGGGCTAAAACCGGCCTAACCGTCACGTCAGACATAGATCATGCGGTGACCGATATTGACTTGGTCAGCGAGTCAGTGATCGAGGACATCGACATAAAGCGCGCGTTTTATGCCGATTTCGCACCTCGACTAGACAAGGGCGTAATCGTGACCACCAATACGTCATTTCTATTGCCCTCTGATTTATTGGAATCAATTGTCGAGCCTGAAAATTTTTGCGCTTTGCATTTTCACGATGTGTTTAAGCAAGTAGTGGTTGACATAATGCCGCACCCTGAGACAAATCCGGCGGTGTCTGATTTGCTGATGGAGTTTGGTCGACGCATTAATCAAATACCGGTGTTTATTCAGAAAGAAAGCCCGGGCTATATTTTTAATAGTATGTTGATGGTCATTATTAACCAAGCCGGCAGTTTGCATATCAACGACGTGGGTAGTATTCAGGACATCGACAGATCGTTTATGGGCAATTTTAAAACGCCTGCTGGCCCGTTTGGAATGTTGGACCATATCGGCTTAGACACTGTGTTGCACATAGTCAGCGTGCGTACTGACCCGAACAGCATCGCGTTTGCTAAAGTGCTCAAAGCCTTGGTTGATAACGGCGATCTAGGGTTTAAAACGGGTAAGGGCTTTTATGACTATCCTAAACCTGAGTATCTTAAGCCAGGGTTTTTGCAAGGCACCTAGCTCTGGGCCAAAACGTTATTGCTTAACTTAATGCCAACGCACAGAGTGTGCGGGCCAATACATTTCGGTTTATATTATGAGCGATCGCTATACCCTCTATGGAACAAGCTTTTCCCTCTACACTGGCAAAGTTCGTAGTTATCTGGGCAAGAAAGGAATTCCTTTTGATGAGGTACTGTCAACCGCCCGAGTTTATAAGAAATTTATAATCCCGCGCACCGGCGTACGCTACATACCTGTTTTGCAAACGCCTCAAGACGAGGTGTACCAAGACACCACAAGGATTATTGAACGACTCGAAGAGCGATTTCCTCAAACCAGTGCCTATCCCGACCAACCCAAGCAAAAGCTAGTTTCTTTACTGCTCGAGGTCTATGCCGACGAATGGTTAGTGATTCCTGCGATGCACTATCGCTGGGCCTACCAATACGTAAACCAGCCGTTTATTTACCAGCAGTTTGGTAAAATTGTTTCGCCTTACCTGCCTAAGTTTATTCGCGGCTGGCTGGGCAAAAAGCTAGGCAGTCGATTCAAAGGTTCGCTGCCATTGCTTGGCATAACGGCTAAAAGTGACGCGGCCATCGAAGTCTCTTTTCTGGGGCTATTAGCCGACTTAGAAACGCATTTTCAGAATCATAAGTACTTAATGGGTAATCGACCCTGCATTGCTGATTACGGCTTTATTGGCCCATTTTATGCGCACCTATACCATGACCCTTACCCAGGTGCGCTAATACGCCAACAGGCACCCGCCGTTGCCAAATGGATCGAACGGATGATTGATGGTAAGTCTGAACACGGTAGCTTTCTTGAAAACGACGTGATTCCAGATACGCTGCTAGCAGTGCTAAAGCGCATGGCGAGCGAGCAATTGCCGGTTTTATTGGACACAGATGAAAAGCTCAGTGACTGGCGCAAATCCAATCCCGATACACAAATACCGCGCAGCATCGGTAAGCATCAATTTACCGTAGAAGGCGTTTCTGAACAGCGCGTCATTCTGCCGTACAGTTTATGGATGTTTAAACGGCCAGTCGATTTCTATCACGACTTACAGGGTAATGAGAAAGCTGAAGTCGATAAGCTGTTGGCAAAAGCCGGCTTCGCTGATGCTCTGTCTAAGGGTTTAGAAAACCGTTTGATTAGGCCTGACAATACCTTGACGTTTGCTTAAGCCGTTTTGCAAGCGCATTACATTATTTTCAATAGAGTGCAGGTCTTATAACTGCATCACTTTAAGCCAGCAATAATCTGCACTATACTAGCAGGCTTAACCCGTTATTTTAAAGGTAGATAAAAATGAATCAGCAAGAAAAAGACCTGCGAACCGAACTAGCAGCCTGTTATCGCATATTTGATTATATGGGCTGGTCTGAACTTATCTATAACCACATTACGGTTAAAGTGCCTGGCAGTGAGGAGCATTTTTTAATCAACCCTTATGGTCTGCATTACACTGAAGTAACGGCGTCAAATCTGGTAAAAGTAGATATCGCTGGCAATATAGTTGAACCCAGTGACTACCCGGTTAATCCTGCCGGAATGCTGATCCACAGCACCATTCATGCAGCTCGCGACGATGCACATTGCATTGGCCATACGCACACAGACGCTGGCATGACAGTCGCTTGCCAACAAGACGGCTTACGCATAGATAACTTCTATTCAGTGTTGTTGTATAAGAAAGTTGCGTATCACGATTTTCAGGGACTTACTGTCGACGATAGTGAGAAAGTAGACCTGCTTAAAAGCTTGGGTGATAAAAATATGTTGATCTTGCGCAGCCATGGTTTGTTAAGCTGCGGTAGATCAATTTCTGAGATGTTCTTCAATATGGTTAGTCTGCAACGCTCATGCGAGATACAGGTTTCGGTAGACATGAGCGGTAAACCCGTTGTGCCAGTAGACGTCTCAATTGCCGAGCGAACCGAAGAACTATTGGCCCTACAAATGAAGGGAATGGGCGATGCGTCAATGGGCCAATTAGAGTTCAATGCCATGCGTAGATTGGTGGATAAAATTGATAATTCTTACGCTGATTTATAGCAGCTCAGGCCTATCAATTGCCAAAATCCCGCTAAACGTAGAGTTGGCTTAATATGAATACCGAACCAGTGTGGTTAGAAGTAGCTTTGAACGGCGGTGCCGGCCAAAGCTATCAGCCGAATATTCCTATCACCCCAGAAGCAATTATCGCGCAAGGGATCGAATGCGCGCAGGCGGGTGCCGCTATTGTTCACTTGCATGTCTACAACGAGCAAGGCGTCTCGGTGGAAGATGCCGACCTCTACTCACGCGTAATCGAAGGCATTAAAGCCAAATGCGACGTGATTGTTTATCCCACTCTTGGTTTAAGCGGCAGTATTGAACAGCGCTTTGAGCCTATTCGAATTCTAGCCGAACGCGGTCTGCTGGAGTGGGGCGTGGTAGACCCTGGCAGCGTTAACATCAGCCATCGTT
>CAWUWF010000046.1:0-9986 GCA_963925935.1 uncultured Arenicella sp.
TTATTATTGAACAAGTTGAAAAATACGCACCAGGCTTTAAAGCCTCCATCGTAGGCCGACAACTAATGAGCCCGTTAGACTTAGAGCGCACATTTGGTTTAACCAGAGGCGATATCATGCATGGCAATATGAGTCTGGACCAGATGTTCAGTGCACGCCCATTAATGGGCCACGGCAACCACCGCTCCCCCGTAAAAGGCTTGTATATGTGCGGCGCTGGTACGCACCCAGGCGGTGGCGTTACTGGTGCTCCAGGGCACAATGCCGCCAAAGAAATTATTCGAGACCATTAACACTAAGATGCACAAGAACTCAGCTAAAGGCTAGTCTTATGCTAGCAGTTTGTGTGAGCGCATGATTTTGGTAGGAATTCAGAGCATACCGTGCTCTTCGAGCACTTTGCGGGCGATGCGAAAACACTCCACACCTTGCGGAACGCCACAATAAATAGCAATCGTGTGGATAGCCGCTCGAATTTCAGGGGTTGTCACACCATTATTAATCGCGCCATTCAAATGCAATTCCCATTCCTGCATTTTACCGAGGGCTGCGATCATACTTAGATTCATTAGCGATCTTGTTTTTGGATCTAAGGACTCATCGCCCCAGCCAAAGCCCCAACACCACTCGGTCATTGCTTCTTGAAATGGCATTCAGTAGGGCCCGAGATATTTACCAAGCATCGGTATAGCTAAGGCCTTTATTTGACGGACGCTTGCAGAACTCTGAGCTTACTCTCGAAAACGGCTTTGCTGTGGTAACAGCCATAGAAGTATCTACTCCCTCTATAAGCCACCCGTCCATGCATATTCCTCCAATTGTCGAAAATTAGTGTAGTCCCCGGCTTCATCTCAATTCTCAACCAGTTGTCCTGATCGATAACATGACTGTGAAACAAACTGTAAGCATGGTAGAAACGCTCCTGCATATCGGCCGCCAGTAGCATTGGGGCTCGATCGTAATTATTAAATGACACTTGCACTAACTTGCCACTGGCATCCATTCGAATCGTTGGACGCTCTGCATGCAAATGAACGTCATCTTCAAGATAGTGCCCTGGCACAATGATGTCGCTTAGTGTTTGGTATGCCTCTGGGTCTTCGCGTTTTATTCTCTGGGCAATCGCAAAGCCATCCAGTTGAATGCTCTGCCCGCCTTCGCAATCGATGTCCAAACAATTGAACATCTGCAACCCCGGCGCGTCATGATAGTAAGTGCCATCCGTATGTGGTTCAAGATAACTATTACTATATGCCGAATCACCGTGGTCAGTTAGTTCGGATGACAGAGGCCACATTCCGCCAAATATTGTCTCCTGTACTTTGCCTAAGCGCAGTGCCAATTGGGTGGTTCCTTGCTCAGTTGCTGGCAGCCCATCTACCAGTGAAAATCCGTAGACATGAATATTCTCCAGCCACTGCAATAAGCCCTTGTCGCTTTGAATGACATCCTCAAATTCGACCCGAGGTAGCTCTAGCAAGGGCGAGTCCTTGTCCCATATAACTTGTGGAATCTGCGGTATTAACTCGTGCAACCCGGGGGTATAGCCAACTACGGCAGCCAGTACATAGGCAGAAATACTAGAACTCGTACCATCGTCCCACGAGAGGTGCACTAATTGCTCGGGCTGCGCAAAAGCGAGGCCCGTGCATATTAAATCAGGGGCTAAGTCAAAGGTATTCACCTTTCTTTGGGTTGTCCCCTGATCTAAACTTTGCGGGTCTATACAATGATCGCGAACCCAACGCCAAGAATATGGCTTGGGCTCCAACTTATTCCCAAGGCCATTGACAAATTCAGCCACAAGACCTTCGCGCGATATCGATGCACTCACCAGTTTTGTAGCGCTTTGCGGCGTATAAAAATTATCAATCTTATTAAGTTGGTCTTTCATGCGTATTACTCTTTTGTGCTATTGTAATGCCAAAACTGAATGTTCGTTCAAGTTCATGTTAGACGATTTTCAACTTAAAATAAATGCAATTATTCACATCAATTTAAACAATAGGCCTTAATTTATGAGCGCTTTTATTTCAGACAACGTAAGTGGTATTCATCCCACAATACTAGACGCTATTTCCAAGGCTAATTTTGGCTCTGAACTGCCGTACGGATTTGACCAATGGTCAATGCAATTAAATTCTGATTTTTCTGATTTATTTGAAACACCCGTGCTGGTTATTCCCTGCACGTCAGGAACCGCCGCAAATTGCTTGGCGCTATCATTGATGGTAGAGCCTATTAATAGCATCTTTGTGCATGAACGCTCACATATATTCTTGGATGAAAGTACCGCCCCTGAGCTGTTTACCGGCGGCGCTCGACTCAGCCCCCTAAGCGGTGCTGATTCAAAAATAGACCTTGCTAGTTTGGAGCAGGCCATGGACACCGTTGGCGCCATGCATTCTGCTCAACCCGGCGCACTAAGCCTGACTCAATCGACTGAAACGGGGTCTGTGTACCGCATCGACGAGATAACGCAATTAACCAAGACAGCGAAAGACAGGGGTTTGAGAACACATATGGACGGGGCACGCTTTGCCAATGCAATCGCCGCCCTAGATTGCAGCCCTGCAGAGCTGACTTGGAAGGCCGGAATTGATGCGCTGTCGTTTGGCGCAACGAAAAATGGGGCGATGGCAGCAGAAGCAGTAATTCTGTTCAAACCCGATCTATATAAAAGTGCGCCATACCGGCAAAAGAGATCTGGCCAATTGCTGTCGAAACAACGCTTCTTGGCCGCACAATTACTAGCCTATTTGAAAGATGATTTATGGCTTGTTAATGCACGTACGGCAAACCAAAAAACTCGAAATATGGCCACAGCCTTAGCCAATATCGACGGAGTGATACTGCCGGAGCAAGTCACCACTAACATGATGTTTGTAAAATTCACCGATGCTCAAGTACAACGATTACAGAAGCATGATTTGGCTGGCTATGTCTATGCCAACGGGAGCATGCGACTCTGTTGCTCATGGGCAAGCAAAGAGTCTGATATCGCGCAGTTTATCGACTGCGTGTCATCCGCGACTTGAAGCTACCGCTAGCACGTGAAAACTAGACCACTGACCAAACGCGATAATACTGCTAGCAGTAAAACTCAACGAGTGGTTTTCAGTGTCACCGAATCAATCCAAAACTCACACAAGCGCACAGCGTCGCTGGCGGTAAATATTTCTGGTTGCAGGCATTTTTCTAGCCACAGTCCATCGACCATAGAACTCAAACCAATTGCAGCCATGCGTGGGGACAATGCGACCTGAGTCTGTTGATCTAAGCGCACAAACATTCCTTCTAGAAAAGTCCAAGACGAACGATTAGTCTCATCGTGAACTTGGCGTACCAGCTCAGAAGAATCAATCATCCCCCAGAAAACAATCCATGCCCTAAGTGTTCTTCTGCGCATGACTTCTACGCTAAATATTGCCTCTAAATACGCCGACAATTGACGTCTTGGATCTGACTCATAGAGCGCACATTTGTCTATGGCATTATTCAGAACCGAACAAGCTAGCTGGCTATAAGTCGCTGCAATTAATTCATGGATTGAATTAAAGTGATAGTTTATAAGACCAATGGAGACATTGGCCCGCTCAGAAATCTTACGGATAGAACAGCCTTCGGCGCCCTCCGTCATCAAGCAATCTAGAGTCGCCTCTATGAGCTTTGCCTTAGCTTCACCGTACTTGGGTGAGCTTGTGTCTTTCATTAATTTCTTACTCACAAATAGAGCCTAGTCACATTTTGACCTATATTGGATTGCACACAACCGTACAAGCCAGATATAAAAGTAGTCCTAAAAAACCATTTCAGGAACATCGTCAGGAACCACTAACTCACCTTCAGTCAGACTCTTAATTTGTTCCACGCTTACACCTGGCGCACGTTCTCGTAGAATAAACTTGCCATCTTCTATGTCTAACAAGGCCAGATCTGTCAACACACGTTTAATGCAGTCTTTACCGGTGAGCGGTAGCGTACATTGCGAGAGTAACTTGGATTGCCCTGACTTGGATGCATGAGTCATGGTGACAATGATATTGTCGGCACCCGCCACCAAGTCCATGGCACCCCCCATACCCTTGATTAATTTACCAGGAATCATGTAGGAGGCGATATTGCCTTGGCAATCCACCTCAAATGCTCCTAACACGGTTAAATCCACATGACCGCCGCGGATCATCGCGAAAGAGTCAGCAGAAGAGAATAATGATGCGCCGCTGACCATGGTAACGGTCTGCTTGCCGGCATTGATCAAATCAGCGTCCACTTCTTCGTCTAAGGGGAACGGCCCCATACCCAGCAAGCCGTTTTCGGACTGCAGCATGACTTGCATGCCGTCAGGAATATAATTCGCCGCTAAGGTTGGAATACCAATACCTAGGTTAATATAGTCACCGTCATGAAATTCTTGAGAGACGCGTTGAGCGAGTTGTTCGCGGGTCAAAGCCATGTCTAATACTCCTTATGCGCTGCGCACAGTGCGCTGTTCAATTGTTTTTTCAAAGGTGCCCTTAATAAGCCTATTTACATAGATGCCTGGCAAATGAATTTGGTCTGGGTCAAGCTCCCCTACTTCGACTATTTCTTCTACCTCAACCACTGAAATCTTGCCCGCGGTAATCGCCATGGGGTTGAAGTTACGTGCGGTTTTACGGAATATCAAATTACCGTAACGGTCGGCTTTCCAAGCTTTGGCAATGGCGAAGTCGCCCTGCAGCGCCTCCTCCAGAATATAGTGTCGGCCGTCAAACTCACGTACCTCTTTGCCTTCTCCTACTGGAGTGCCATAACCGGTAGCCGTATAGAAAGCAGGAATGCCGGCCCCACCCGCTCGCATTTTCTCCGCCAATGTCCCTTGTGGGGTGAGTTCTACTTGCAACTCGCCGCTCATCATCTGCGCTTCGAACAAGGCATTCTCTCCAACATAGGACGCGATCATCTTCTTGATCTGTTTATCCACAAGCAGCAAACCCAAACCGGCACCATCAACACCTGCATTATTGGACGCTACGGTAAGGCCCTTGGTGCCTTTGCGTTTAATCTCTTTTATCAGGTTTTCCGGGATTCCACAGAGGCCAAAGCCCCCAGCGATAACCGTCATGTTATCTTCTAGACCCTCTAGGGCCTCTTCGTAACTGTTTACTACTTTATCGAATCCTGACACAGAATACTCCTGCTAAATATGGGTTTACTTAAGCTTTGTAAAGACTGCAAGAAATCATTATATTAATCAAATTGTATTTTCACATCTATGCACAAATCACACCAATAAACAGGCATCGCTGGGCTTAGTGCCCCTAAAAGACTATGGATATTCAATTAACTAAGCTGAGCGTCGATTTTGATGGCCGATTTCAACTTAAAGATATCAATTGGCAAATTTCTGGCAAGCAGCACTGGATGATTATTGGCGCCAATGGAGCCGGCAAATCGGCCTTAGCTGCGGTGCTGTGTGGGCTTGGCGATATCAGTTCAGGAAGTATTCAAGGAATACCTTCTAGGGTCAGTATTGTGTCATCTGAAACCCAGGCTGAGCTCATTACCCAAGAGCTTGAAAAGGACAACGCCGACATTCTGGATGTGCTCAGCCAAGGCACGCCCTCAAGCCAAATTCTTGCTCAGGATTGCGCCAATCCTGCCTTAAAAGATCAGCTAGTGAAAAAGTTTGGCTTCGAGCCATTAATGAACCGTGCCTTTCGTAAATTGTCCTCCGGTGAAACCCGTAAGCTGATGCTCATCAAAGCCCTCGCGAGTGAGCCTGATTTGCTGGCATTAGATGAGCCATTTAGCGGTCTTGACACCGACACAACAGCTATCTTGCAGCAGCACTTAGAATCCCTAGCTCGCAGTGTGACCATGGTGTTGGTGCTAAACCGCCTAGATCAATGCCCTGATTTTGTAAGCAACATTGCCTTTGTACAGAATGGGCAACTACGCCTCACCGTTGATCGTAATGATGACGTTGCACGTGCTGATCTGTACCAGCTGTTGCACCTTAAGACGACCGACTTAGAAGTGCCTCCCGCGGATTCACACGATGCAATCCCTGCCTTAGACCCAGACCAACCTTTAGTGAAACTAAGTAATGTCGCTATTCGTTACACCAATGTAGAGATTTTTTCTAAGCTAAGCTGGACCATTGAACCAAACCAACATTGGCAACTGAGCGGCGCAAATGGCAGCGGCAAAACCAGTTTATTGTCGCTAATCACTGGCGACCACCCGCAGTGTTACAACAACGATATTCGGGTATTTGGGTATCAACGCGGCAGCGGCGAAAGCATTTGGCAGATTAAGCAATTCATCGGCTTTGTTTCCAGTGCTTTACACTGGGACTATAGAGTCAACATTAGTATTCGCAATGTAATTATCTCAGGTTTCTACGACAGCATTGGTCTGTATGCCAAGAGCACTCTGAGTCAGCAATTAATCGCGGACCAGTGGCTAGCATTGCTTGCAATGAGTGAGCGTGCGCAGCAACCGTTTAACGAATTATCCTATGGTGATCAGAGATTGCTATTGATTGCACGAGCGATGGTAAAACAACCGGCGCTAATCATTCTGGACGAGCCTTGTTTGGGCTTGGATGAAATGAATCGACAATTAGTCATCGCGCTAATCGAAAAAATTTGTGCTGGCCAAGGAACGTCAGTGATTTATGTAAACCATCATTCTGAAGATAAAATAGATGGAATCGATAATTACTTTATATTGGACGAACCCGCTTGTGTGGATGACAATAAAACCTTACTCAAAAACTCTAGTGGCTAGGCTTAGACAAAAGGCAAGAACACTGCATGACCGACCAACGGCTGGAGAGTTGCTCTACGGAGTTCGTTTTAGATACAAAAAAGTCGCGCTGATCTTTTCACAAACCATTAGGAATGATGAATTCACAAGACAAACAGAGAACCAAAAGTTTGGGTCCTTTATGCTGCAGTTTCAGTGCGGTTTGCACTAGAAGGGTGTCGAGAATTGAGGAAATCTATATTATATGCCTGCTAAACCCGTTTACACTTAAAGTAAATACGGCTGTTTTTTAATAAACGGTAAGATATAAAAATAGTTAATGCTGACTTAACACGCATCACAACCAATGAGTAAATGAACCATGACCACGCGAGTTATACTACAAAATTTAGCCACAAAAATTTGCATCCAACAAGATAAGTTCACCAACAGCTGGCATAGCGATCCCGAGGATTGCTTAACTGACGGCAGTACTCTGATGGTCAGGGTAGTCGAACAACATCGATTTAACTTCGATCTTTGGCATGAGGAAGATAAGGCTCGAGAACCAGGTGCCGACAACGCAACTATTGCGGGGGTGAAAGGACGCATCGATCGCTTGAACCAACAACGAAACGACATGGTCACGGTCATCGATGAATATCTGGATGACTGCTACTTTGGTCCGTTAGACAACAAAAATGAGCTCCCATGGAACTCCGAAACTATCGGCAGCATTGTTGATCGCTTATCAATTGCATCATTGAAAAACTACCATATGCACGAGCAAACCGAACGGCAAGATGCCGATGCAACTCATATTGCCAGCTGCGCACTTAAATTCGAGCGCCTGGTAGAACAACAAAATGATTTAGCGACTGCACTTCAGTGTTTTGTCGACGATATTTTCAATGGTAAGAAACAGAATAAGCTTTATCGCCAATTCAAAATGTATAACGACCCAGCGTTAAATCCTAAAATCTACGGACAGACAGAACCAAGTTAGATATTTCCCTGCTGCTTACAAATTCTTGGCTACCGTATCATCAACTAAAGCGATTAAATGAGCGGCCCGAATCAAGTCATATAGCTCATGATAGGTTGGGTCGCCATTGGCGTATTCTGGTTCTACTGTTGCGGTGCAAACAGTACGCCACTCAACAGCTTGATGACGACTACTTAATTCAGGCAACCACTCGTTCAACTTCGCAGAAGGTGAGAATACGCAGACTGTTGGAAGCCCCACTGCTTGCGCAAAGTGCCTAGGACCACCCTCATTTCCGACATAGATATCGCACTGCTTAAGCAAGGCGCAGAGTTCACGAAGACTGTTTGCTTGAATCGATGCATAAACCTTGGCATTGGCATCAAACCGTTCGCGAAATCGATTCACCAACTGTTGCTCATGCGCCATTCCTGGTAGCAAGATTATCTCTGCGTTGTGCTGCATTAGACAGTGTTGAACCACCTCCTCCATGTAATCTAAGTTCCAGTACCGATGCTCAAGCTTTGAGCTCACTGAAAATGCGAATAGTTTTTTATTTTGATCTATTCCAGCGGCGTGAATTTGATTCTGCATAGCCGCGACCTCTGAATGCGTAGGAAAGACTTTAAGTTGCCTGTCCTCAACGATCGAAAAACCGTTATCCAATAGAGGCTTAAGCATCGCCATTCGCTGATCAATTTTATTATCGAATTGTTTAGCGATTTTATGCGTATAGAAAAAACCCCTGCCCTTTTTGTGGCGCCCTATTTTGTAGGAAGACCTAGGAGAGAGTAGGCTAATCATTTCCGTTTTAGCCGTGGAGGTTGCATCAATGATAATGTCGTAATTAGCCCGAGTGATACGCCAGATTTCTCTAAAGTAAGCCAGCGATTTTCTGTCAGCTGGCGATAAAGTCAAAACATTATCGATATCTGGGTTTCCTTCAAACAGAGCAGCGGCATTGGCGTGCATGAGATAGTCTATTTGTGCATCCGGAAAACTTGCGCGTAAACTAGAACAAAGCGTAGACGACAAAAGGACGTCACCAATAAACTTAAATCGAACAACTAATATTTTCATGTCTTGTGTATTTGTCATGCTTGGATTGTGGGAAACTATATTTTGCGAAAGACCGCAGTAAAGCCAAGATCATCGCCATTGTCATCGTCAGAATCGCGGTAAAAATTGCTTTTTTCAAACTCCAATAGACTTATCAAACGCGGTTGCATTTACGCCTATACAGGACAGAGCGTCGGGTTTGGCTATACGCAGTAATTATCGAGTGCTAGTTGCTGGCTCAGGCCTGCTTGAATGTCTGGCCGTAGCTATTCAGCCATTTTTCATAAAGATCAATACTTTCATCCAGAGCTTTAACCACATGAGCCTCTTTTAAACCGTATTGCTTTTCATCAGACATAGCCGCTCTCCTGTTTTTATATTTGCACTATATTAGCTCAGCTTAAAGATCTGTGCACTCACACTATTAGATCAACACGCGCTATTTGTCTACGCCGTGATCTGTAAACCGTAATCTGTAAGTAGTTATTAGATCAAAAACGATTGCGCCGTGATAAAGTGCTGAGAATGAGTAAACTTCAATTAAATTATCTAATCGCGATTAGTGCTTGCGCCGCAATAGCCAGTCAACTATTGGGGCATGATTTCACTTTCTCAATACTTAAGCCTCTGACCAGCGTGCTGGTGATCCTGCTGGTGGTTCTGTACAAACAAGACAAGACGTCAATTACCAATATTGTGATTATTGCCTTAATCGCCTGTCTCGTTGGCGATGTGTTACTGCTGGACGAGTCTTTATTCGCCTACGGCTTGTCTTCTTTTTTACTAGCACATTTATTATTTACTTACCTTTTCTACTCACTGGCCAAGGGCCGAATGAACTATACGCCGCTCATTGCCTTGTTATTTATTGCGGGTAGTTTTTATTCCATTTTGTTACCAAAGCTTGCAGAACTTACTGCCCCGGTCGCCGTCTATCAGATCTGCATATCTATCATGTGCTGGCAAGGCATCAACTTGTACTTGAGTAGACGGGATCGAGTTGGGCGCTGCTTATGCATCGCTGGCTTGTTGTTTGTATTCTCCGACACAATTATTGCAGTGAATAAATTCCTTATACCCTTCGAGCTTTCTGGCCCCGTAATATTACTTAGCTATTGGTTATCAATTGCACTGATCGCGAACGTGTTTACGTTCTCCACAGCCGATATAGAGACTGAGTGATCAGCAAATATCTAACAAATAGAGC
>CAWUWF010000047.1:0-5347 GCA_963925935.1 uncultured Arenicella sp.
GTTGTTTTACCTTCAAACACGCCAGACAATATATGCACTTCGTCTGCTTCACGACGTTGTGTCGTGAATTTTGATTGGCCTGGCTTACGACGATCTAGGTCTGGCTGTAAATCAGCTTCGCATAGTTCAAGATTCGGTGGGCAGCCATCAACAATACAGCCAATGCCCTTGCCGTGACTCTCGCCAAAAGTGGTTACTCTAAAAAGTTTTCCTATGCTGCTATCACTCATAATCTTTACTTGGCCGTTATATCAAGCCATTTTCACGCAGTTGCTTTATGTTTTTGTACTAGTCGTTTTTATATTAACTGTTTTCAACCACAATATTCGGAAACTTCGCGCTAAAGTCGCGCTTCTTGATCGATAGCTTGCCAGCAATTTTCAAGGCAATGTCACGATATTTTTTTGCGGTAGCACTGTCTGGCATGGCTACTACGGTTGGGGTTCCGGAGTCTGCGAGTTCCCTGATGGCCATCTCTAAAGGAATTTCTCCGAGGACTTCTAAACCAAAGTCGTCAGCCATTTTTTGCGCTCCGTGCGATCCAAATATCGCTTCTTCGTGCCCACATTCGCTGCAGACATGAGTGCTCATATTCTCCACAACACCAAAAATAGGTACCTCAACTTTCTCGAACATCTTGTAGGCTTTACGTGCGTCCAAAAGTGCGATGTCTTGTGGGGTGGTTACTATTACCGCTCCAGAAACAGGTACTTTTTGCGAAAGAGTTAATTGAATATCGCCAGTTCCGGGCGGCAAGTCGATAATCATGTAATCAACTTCGACGTCATCGTTATTCCAAGACGTGCCGCGCAACATTTGCTCTAAGGCTTGGGTAACCATAGGGCCACGCCAAATCATCGGCGTGTCCTCTTCTACCATAAAACCGATCGACATAATTTTAATGCCATGCTTCTTCAAGGGCAGTAACATTTTATTGTCTAATGAATCAGGCTTGCCCGTTGCACCCAGCATGCGCGGTTGACTCGGGCCATAGATATCAGCATCTAGCACAGCCACAGACGCCCCAGCAGCAGCCAATGCTAAAGCCAGATTCGCCGAAACAGTGGACTTACCAACCCCGCCTTTACCTGACGCGATCGCAATAATATTCTTTACCCCATCTACTGCCTTTACGCCTTGTTGAGCAGAATGTGGGATAATATTTTGTTCGATCAGTACTTCCAGGTCTCGATTCTCAAATGGTAAGGCCTTAAGTGCGCCATGAACCAATTCAGACAGCTCATCTACCACAGTCAAAATGGGATAACCCTTGCTGATAGTGACGCTAACTTTGGCGTCATCAACCACGATCGATTTTAGGGCTCGCCCAGCGGTGATTTTACTTTGCGTATAGGGATCAATAACCGCATGCAGTGCATTGGTTACAGCGGTGGTAATTTGTTCGCTCATTGGAGTAATTCTATGCAGAAATTCAGTCGCCTAATGCTAACATTCTGAAGCCAGATAAACCATTCGCTTCGTATTTTAAAAACAAGGATTACGCTGGTTAATGGCTGAACTCAATGTTGCACGAACTTCCAATGGAACATAGCGCCCTGCAACTCCAAGCCGCTATGTTCAAAGGTCTCAGGACGCTTTTAGCTGCAATCGAAACTTATGCAATAAAGGTTCGGTATAACCATTCGGCTGCTGTTTTCCTTGCAGCACTAATTGCAGTGCAGCGTTAAATGCCAAATTGTTATTGGTATCCAAAGCCATTGGTTTATAAGTAGGGTCACCCGCATTTTGCTGATCTACCACTGACGCCATGCGTGTAAAGGTATCTCGAACCTGCTTTTCATTAGTAATTCCATGCGTTAACCAATTGGCGATATGTTGACTGGAAATACGTAGCGTAGCTCTATCTTCCATTAAGCCAACATTATTGATGTCAGGCACTTTCGAGCAACCAACGCCATGATCAATCCACCGCACCACGTAGCCTAAAATGCCCTGTACGTTGTTGTCTAGCTCGGCTTGAACCTCAGCGTCAGTTAGCGCAGCGGGGTCGGCACATAGCGGAATGCTTAGAATATCCGCCAAGGCTGCGCGCTGACGGTCTTTTAAGCTACGTTGCTGTTTAAACACATCTACTTGATGGTAATGAATTGCATGTAGTGTCGCGCCATTGGGTGACGGTACCCAAGCGGTATTGGCCCCCGATTCTGGATGCCCTGCTTTGCTGGCAAGCATATTAGCCATTTCATCAGGCATTGCCCACATCCCCTTACCAATTTGCGCTCTACCGGAAAAACCGCATTCTAAACCTATATCTACGTTCCAGTTTTCATATGCCGCAATCCATTGTCGACTCTTAATTTCTGCTTTTGGCGCCATCGCTCCAAGCAACATGCTGGTGTGTATTTCATCACCGGTTCTATCCAGAAAACCAGTATTGATAAAAACAACTCGATCTTTTACCTGTCGAATACACTCTTTTAGATTTACCGTGGTGCGACGTTCTTCATCCATTACGCCAATCTTGATGGTATTGCGCGGCAAATTTAACTCGTCTTCAACGCGGTCGAACAAGGTATTGGCAAAAGCAACTTCGTCTGGCCCATGCATCTTAGGCTTAACAATATAAACACTGCCGGTTCGTGAGTTCTTAACAAGACTATCGCCAAGCAGGTCGTGCATAGCAATCAGCACGCTAATCGCGGCATCCATGATGCCTTCTTGAATCTCATTGCCAGCATCATCGAGAATCGCTGGATTAGTCATCAGATGCCCAACATTACGGCAAAACAATAAGCTTCGACCCGGCAGGCTCAATTGCGAACCAGCAAAAGACTTATAACGCTTGTCAGCAACTAAAGACCGACTTACAACTTGATCTCCTTTGCTGAAACTTTCGCATAAATCACCTTTCATCAGGCCCAACCAATTACGATATACGCCCACTTTATCCTGCGCATCTACTGCAGCTACCGAGTCTTCAAAATCTTGAATCGCAGTAATTGCAGCTTCCATGGTGATGTCCTTAACACCCGCTTTATCTGTACGTCCTACCACTGAGTCAGAATCAATCTCGATAGCGACGTGCAGACCATTATGACGCAGCAGTATAGAACTAGGCTTACTAGCAGCACCATTATAGCCACACCATTGAGTAGCATTTGCTAAGCCAGTCACATCGTCCTTTTCTAAAACGGCGAGCATAGCGTCTGATTCGATCTGATACGAAAGCACATTGGCGTGCGAACCATTGGCCAGCGGAAAATATTTATCCAGCAGTTCACGACCAAATTTTATTACCCGCGCTCCACGAATCTCATTGTAAGGGCCGGCTTTGTGTCCGCCATCTTCTTCTGAGATGACATCGGTACCATAAAGGGCGTCATATAGACTTCCCCACCTTGCGTTAGTCGCATTAAGCGCAAAGCGAGCATTTGACGTTGGCACCACTAGTTGAGGGCCTGCCTGCTTCGCGATCTCGTCATCTACATTCTGTGTGCCGATAACAAAGTTCGCACCTTCTTCCACCAAATAGCCTATTTTCTTTAGAAAGGCCAAATAGGCGTCTGCGTCAAAACTGTCTTTATTCGCCAAGTTCCATTCATCTAGCTGCGCCTGAATCTCATCACGCTTAGCTAATAAGCTTTTATTAATAGGCGTTAAGTCGCCGACAATGGTGGCCATAGATTGCCAAAAGCTTGACTCATCAATGGGCAAGCCAGGAAGTACTTCCGAAGCGATGAAGTCAGCCATTTCAGCATCGACTTGTAGGCCGGATTTATCGATATATCTGCTCATGTTGTTTCTATAATGTTGGTCTGGTAAAGGCGGATGCCAAATTAACTCACTAGCCGTATATTTGACAGCGTATAAACAGCTATTGCGAAGCAAGTTGGCTAAGTTTAACCCTGATACTGCTATATCTGGCTGAATTACTGCCATTCACTGTGCGAATAATCAAACACAAAGCCCGTCACTGCTGAATATCCAGAGCTATTATTCATGCAATGAATGGCAAAAATTGAATTCAACCGCTGTATGAATAATACATTTCGACGTATGGTGTCGCTATCGGGTCTCTGACCAAAGATATCTATACAAGCAGCCAAACAATCAACCATCTGACCTTTGATCAAACATGCTTTTAGGCCACTTGATCAAATCAATAATCTGCAGGAAATTAACATGTCCAACTATACCCAACAAATCGCAGCAGCCGATAAATTAATCGGTGAAAATGGCTCTTCATGGGCCAGTATTAACCCAGAATATACAGCACGCATGAAACTGCAAAACCGATTTCAATCAGGCATTGAAATCGCAAAGTACACTGCAGACATCATGCGTAAAGACATGGCCGAGTACGATGCTGATTCAAGCAGCTACACTCAGTCTCTAGGTTGCTGGCACGGCTTTATCGGTCAACAAAAATTGATCGCCATCAAAAAGCACCACGGCACAACTAACAAGCGGTACTTGTATCTTTCAGGCTGGATGATCGCTGCCTTGCGTTCTGAGTTCGGTCCTCTTCCTGACCAATCCATGCACGAAAAGACTTCTGTTCCTGCTTTGATTGAAGAGTTATACACATTCCTACGTCAAGCTGACGCACGTGAGCTGGGGCACCTATTCCAAGAATTAGACACCGCTCGCGCCGCTGGTAACACAGCCGCTGCAGAAGAAATTCAAAGCAAGATCGACAACTACGAAACCCACGTTGTGCCAATCATCGCCGATATCGATGCTGGTTTCGGTAACGAAGAAGCAACTTACTTACTTGCTAAGCAAATGATTGAAGCTGGTGCTTGCGCGATTCAAATCGAAAACCAAGTATCCGACGAAAAGCAATGTGGCCATCAAGATGGTAAAGTAACGGTTCCTCACGCTGACTTCCTAGCGAAGATCAACGCAGTACGTTATGCCTTTCTAGAGCTTGGCGTAGACAACGGAGTAATCGTTGCGCGTACTGACTCTCTAGGTGCAGGCCTAACCAAGCAAATCGCAGTTACCAACGAAGCTGGTGATTTGGGCGACTTGTATAACTCCTTCCTTGACTGTGAAGAGATGACGCCGGCGCAAATGAAAAACGGCGACGTTGTTATACATCGTAATGGCAGCTTGGTTCGTCCTAAGCGTTTAGCCAGTGGCTTATTCCAATTCAAAGAAGGCTCAGGCGAAGATCGCTGTATTCTTGATTGTATCACCAGCCTACAAAACGGCGCAGACCTTATCTGGATCGAAACTGAGAAACCACACGTTGGTCAAATCGGTGGCATGGTAAACCGCATTCGTGAAGTAGTGCCAAATGCTAAATTGGTCTACAACAACTCTCCTTCGTTCAACTGGACGCTGTCTTTCCGTCAACAAGCCTATGACCTAATGGTAGAAG